>CAXNER010000141.1:0-4506 GCA_964201315.1 Legionellaceae bacterium | reverse complement strand
TGATTTTGCGATTCTCTAAGTACGCATGTGTCGGAGCGACTAGAAAGCGCTAAAGCCTATGAATACTGGGGTTCAGAGGGGTGTTTGTGAATTTGAAAAATGACGCCCAAAAAGTTCGAGCGTTGTAAACTGGCGGAGAGAGAGGGATTCGAACCCTCGATACGTTGCCGTATACACACTTTCCAGGCGTGCGCCTTCAACCGCTCGGCCACCTCTCCATTTGTGCTGAAGGATATACTTGGGTGTACAAAAAAGCAAACTTGATTGTGTGGTTTATCAAATTTTGTGATTTTTATGTGAAATTGTTTATACTGGTATGAAATTTTTAAATAGGACTTACGCAAAACCTAGATTACAGATGTATTTTTAAAAACAACGAAAGCTCGCAATAGCATTAGAGGGCATTTTATACTTGTTTTCGGCTTTCAATGGTTTTAAAAATACATCTGTAATCTAGGTTTTGCGTAAGTTCTATTCTATTAAAGAAGGATCGTGACGGCCACGCTCCTAGCACTCAGGGAAGTCAATCAATGATAAGAGTTATGAGCTTGCTGTTTGGTTTGTGTTTTTCCATGCATTCTCTCGCATTCCCCTGTTTTTTGACCATGGTTAAAGACAGCTGTTGGGAAAATTATACATTGACCGTCAATGTTTCAAATGCGGCAACGGGTGAACCAGTTGCAACTATCATAGTTCCCCAAGGGCAATCATGGGTTAGGCAGGCTTTTACTTGCCAGCCTAAAGATGATTTATCCTTGAAGGCAACCTTTACGCCTGTGTTTTGGCAGAATGATGAAGGTAAAATATATTCAGCATTACGCGATTGGAAACTCCCTGATTCTGTAGCCAAGGGAGATACTGCTTGGAATGTTACTGTTTGTTACCCAGAAGAATTTTCAGAGGTCCCTCTTCCACCAGATGCCAGCGGTAGCTGCAAGTGTGACTTTAGCAATATTCCGCCTGTTAAGCCGCAATGATATTGTTTTTTATTATTTTATACGTGGTTGATCGTAACTTGAATCCTACTTCATACGTATTCACTCGCCAGGAGCGACTAAATTGATTTCTTTAAGACAAAAAATAGGTCAAATGTTAATTATTGGTTTTACTGGTTGTGATATTGACCATGAAAGTCCAATTGTAAAATGGTTAAAAGAAGATGGACTTGGCGGGGTGTTATTGTTTGATTTTGATTTGTCTACAAAAACATACGGTAAAAATTTACGCAATTGTAATCAAATTAAGCGATTGACGCACCAGCTTAAGCACTACGCGGAGGTTACCAATGTAGGTGGGGAAAAATCACCCCTTTTTATCGCGATAGATTATGAGGGCGGCGCCGTTGACAGGCTTTCTAAAATTGATGATTGTATGGCGACAAAGAGCGCACTTAAGCAAGCACAGCTTTCAGATGAGGCTCTATACGTTGAAGCTGAAAAAATGGCCATAACGCTAAAAGAGCTTGGTTTTAACCTTAATTTTGCCCCAGTTGTTGATCTCAATTTGAATGAGCAGCAGGGGATTATTGGCAAACTTGGTCGCAGTTTTTCATCCCTTCCTGCAGAGGTTATTCGAGCAGCCAAACAGTTTGTAAGCGCTTTTAGCCAATATGGCATTGCTTGCGCTTATAAACATTTCCCAGGGCATGGTAGTGCCATAGGGGATACGCACCAAGGTTTTGTAGATGTTACAGAACAGCATACAGACAGCGAGCTCGTTCCCTACGCGACGCTATTGAAGGACAAGACATTGCCAGCCATGGTGATGACCGCGCATGTGATAAACCGTAAATTAGATGCTAGTGGAATGCCTGCGACATTATCTTATCCGATTCTTACAGGGTTGATGCGGCAGAAAATAGGCTTTGATGGGGTAATTATAAGTGATGATTTGCAAATGCAGGCAATTAGCGACCACTATAACCTTAGCGAGGCTTTACGTCTGACAATAAACGCGGGTGCTGATATGTTTATTTTTGCAAATCAGCTTGGTAACATTACTGCAACGGAGATAATCGATTGTGTTGAAGGTCTTGTCAAAAAAGGAGATATTTTACCCCATCGTATCGATGAATCTTATCAACGAATTTGTAAGTTAAAACATACACTTCATGAAAATGCGTTGTCTAAAGCTTAAATAAAATACTATTTTTTGGTACTTTTCTGTATAAGATTTCCGATGTTTAAATCAAACACGACTTACAATTTTATTATGTGTTTTCGAATGATTATGCCTGCTCCTCTCTGCAGTGCGTAACAGATGGTTATTGTATCACCAAGTCACCAACCTAGAAGGCCTTAGCGCAGCGCCTTGAACTGATCATGAATAATCCAACTTTTTAAACGGTGCATTGTTTGACCACTCTACTGGGTTTTTGCGACACAACTTTAACAGATCGGGGTAAATCCTTAACTTAATTAATGGCTGTGACGCTATGGCCCCACGCAGGCTACATTTGATATTAATCGCGACAACCATTGACCAAATAATTATCTTGATGTATAAATATTGCGTTTTAAGACTAAATGATTTCTGTACTTAAGAGGGTATTTGTTATGGGTAAAGAGCTAATTAATAGTGATCTTGATTTAGCTTGTTTGTATGAACCTCCTCGATAGAGGCACAGGCCAAATTAAGCCATCTATACGAGGATCAAAGCAGTCTAGCACAACTTTTAGGCCAATATTTTTGCAACGAAGCAATTTTTTCGTCATTGCTTGAAGCTGATGATTTACATGGTCTTTTGATTTTCCTGTGTAAGGTAAATCCCAGCATCATTACCATGCCCTTAAAAAAAGGGGACCATGAGAACAATACACTGCTAGCTGTCGTTTTTGATCAACCAGACATGTATAGCGAGATATTTATTTGGCTGAAAGAAAAGCATTCGCTTCTTCTCGAGGATGAAAAAACCCGGCTAGAAATAGAAAGAAAGGCAATTCAAAAACAAGCCGTTCGGTATATTCGCCAAAAAAAATTTGATGAATTCAAACGATTCCTACAAAAAATACCGATAGACACTGTTCTACAAATTTTGACTGGGATCGAAACATTAATGACTGATGGGTATGCGCTCTACCTGAATGCATTGATCAATTTGGATATAGCAGTTTTGCGAATTAATACTAGTGGTAAAAGTATTTTAACCACGTTATGCGAGAAGCCTGGAATTAATTTCTATGTTTTAAAAAATATCAAAGATAAGTATTTTAAGGGCCTGACTAAAAGCGAGCAAGACCAATTACTAAATAGAATGCACCATTTGGATATGAAACGAGATAATCCAGTTCTTTCTAGTGCTCCGCGCTTGGTTGACGCAATAAATGTTTCGGATGATGGTTTAGGGACTTGGCAGGAAAATAATGAGGGATTGTTGCCCCAAGAATCGGAGCTTGATGCGATGATAGAAAAACAATTAAACGAGCTAAGTATTCTGCAGAGTCAGTTCTCGTTTAATGGTCCTGTATTAGATCCGCTGCAATTGTTATTGATTGGCAATAGTAATCCATTTTTAATAAAAATGTTTATAGACAATAAAAAAAGCGAGAGACCAAATGGTTATATAGAACAATTATTTGCTCGAATTATTGCAGTGGAGGCCGACTGTCTTGCACGAAACGATGATGACCGGGATACAAATATAGATCAATTCACCCAGCTTATTGATATGTTGCACCACAACATAGATCAATCGGAATTTTTTGAGAATGAGCAACGGCTTGCTACACAATTTATAAAAGCTGATTCGTTTTTGCTGATGGAGTGGCTGAATACTAAGGCATCCAACCAAGAGACCAAAGAACGCCTTAAACAAGCAATCGATAATCTTGACGCGCGTTATACTAGTGAAAGCGAAGATGAGAATGAGGAAGAGTACTCCCAGGAGCAAGAGAAACCCATCGTTACTGAGACAAAAAATTCGGAGCCACTTACACAAAGTATTAGTCCAAACCAGCCTGAAAAATATTCTTTATATAAAGATATACTAAAAATGTTGGATTGTGTGGGCCCTAGCAATGAGCTTTTTCTTCTGGATTTGAATGAAGCCTTTGCAAGCGAACAACAGCGAGGCGAAAATTGTAAGCTAGCAGCACTGTCGCATGCTATGCACTATTCTGCATATTTGGCTGATAGCCCTTGCCTGCCTCTTTATAAAAATAGGGGGAAGGGACAGGTGTCTATCCGTCAGTTGGCGAAACAATTTGGATCAAAAATTGGCGAAATGTACTCGGTTGAATCTTTATTAAACACCTGTTATGTGGCAGGCTTTGTAGCAACATCGTCTAGGCATGATCATGCAAACGATTATATTGATACGCTGAAACAACATATTTCGCGCGGTTTTGCCCCCGTAGTTTTTTTTGATGTTGATATGACGCGTAGTATACGTCATGGTTCTCCTCGCATAGATGGTGATGGTACAAATGAACACGCTGCAATAGTTGTAGGCTACTATGTCGATAAAAACAGTCATACACATTTTATTGTCACTCATTGGAGTCGTGT
>CAXNER010000140.1:0-4519 GCA_964201315.1 Legionellaceae bacterium | reverse complement strand
AAACTTGGATTGAATTTATGTTTGCGCCAAGGAAACGCCTTAGATGTTTTAAAACAATTGGTCGAAGACTATCAAATTGAGTCTATCTATTGGAACCGTTGTTATGATCCTGTTTCAATAGAGCGTGACACAGCCATAAAAAAGGTTTTTCAAGCAGGTGGCATTAGCATTGTCAGTACAAATGGTAGTTTGCTTCATGAGCCTTGGCAAATCAAAAATATGTCGGGGCATTTTTTTAAAGTGTTCACACCATACTGGCGCACTTGTTTAAAACAAATAAACATTCCTGAGCCATATACAATCTCCCGTATACCCAAAGCATTGGCGGCTAATAGCGATTCACTTGCCAGTTGGAAACTACTACCGACCAAGCCGAATTGGGCTCAAGCATTTGGAGATTATTGGCAGCCTGGCGAAGAAGGTGCCTGCAAGAAATTAGCCGATTTCGTTGACATCAATCTTAAGGGCTATAGCACCTCTCGTGATGAACCTGCTAAAGATACTACTTCAAAACTTTCTCCTCATTTGCATTTTGGAGAAATTAGTCCTTGGCAAATTTGGCGTGCTATTGAATGGGTGAAATTGGATAAAGATTCCGACTTAAAGTCCGCAGAGCGCTTTTTATCTGAAATAGGGTGGCGGGAATTTTCTTATTATTTACTGTATCATTTTCAGTCTCTACCCAATGCAAATTACAAGTCCAATTTTGATATCTTTCCATGGAAAAATGACGAGAATTTTTTAAGCTGCTGGCAAAAAGGGATGACGGGATACCCTATTGTAGATGCTGGCATGAGGGAATTATGGCATACAGGTTATATGCATAATCGAGTACGCATGATCGTTGCCTCTTTTTTAACAAAAGATTTACTCATTGACTGGCGCCTTGGAGCGAGCTGGTTTTTGGATACGTTAGTTGATGCAGATTTAGCGAGTAATTCAGCGAGCTGGCAATGGGTTGCTGGATGTGGGGCTGATGCGGCCCCTTATTTTCGTATCTTTAATCCCATTTTACAGGGCGAAAAATTTGATCCCAATGGCGATTATGTTAAACAATGGGTTCCTGAGCTTAAAGTTGTCCCCGTCCAATGGGTACATAAACCATGGATGGCGCCGCAAGACAAGCTTGGGTTATGCTTAGGTAAAGATTATCCTGAGCCCATCATTGATCATCTTGAAGCAAGGAAAAAAGCTCTGCTTCATTATAAAATGATTGGAACTAATCAACCCGATGAAAAGGATTAACATGCGGCCCCATCTATTGATTTTTGGCTTTGGCTATACGGCCCATTTTTTGGCGCAAAAAGCACGAGAAATAAATATTCAAATCACGGCTACAACAAGAGACAAGGATGCATTAGGGTATAACCGCGAATTTGATTGTGAACTCATTCATTTTTCAGAAAACAGTATTGAACGGACTTTAGCCACAGCCTCACACATTCTGATTAGCACGCCACCAACACATGACCTTGGTGATCCTGTACTGGTGAATTTTGGCAATTTGTTAAAAAAATACATTAAAAATATTCAATGGATCGGATATTTATCATCCACAAGCGTTTATGGCGATCATCAAGGACATTGGGTGGACGAATCTTCCAAGCCAATCGCTCTTGGGGGCCAGGGTCAATTAAGGCTTTCTGCTGAAAATGAATGGGTTTCTTTTGCCGAGGCATATCAATTGCCCCTAACTATTTTTAGATTGGCTGGTATTTATGGGCCGCAACGAAATGTTTTAGCACGATTAATAGCCGGTAAAAAAGATACTATTGTAAAAGAGGGACATTTTTTCTCAAGAATTCATGTCGACGATATTGTGTTGGCTATTGTTGCCGCAATGCAACATCCAAAGTCTGGCGTTTCAATTTATAATGTTGCAGATGATGAGCCCACACCTAGTCATGTCGTTGTTGAATATGCCGCAACATTACTACAACGACCCCCTTTAAAAAAAATAGCCTATGAAATGGCCACATTATCACCCATGGCTCAAGAATTTTATTCACATAATAAGCGGGTCTCGAATGCTAAACTGAAACAAGAGTTCAACATACAATTAACGTATCCAACCTATAAAGAAGGATTAGGTCATTTGCTGCATAACGAGGGTTATTTATGTCAATAAAAGTTAAAGGTGCACTGCTTTGGATTATGGTTTTTCAGATCATCGGTTATTGTTTGGGCATGATCACGCAACATGATATTGTATCGTGGTATCCCACATTGCATAAATCGACCCTTACGCCACCAGATATTGTTTTTCCAATCGTTTGGTTTATTTTATATTGCATGCTCGCTGTATCAGGTTCTTCACTTTGGCAATCTCGCCATCAACCAAAGGCTAAGTTAGCGCTTGTTTTTTACGTTTTACAAATGTTACTGAACTGGGCTTGGACGCCACTTTTCTTTTATTTTCATTGGATAGGCACAAGTCTTTTTTGCATCACAGCGATTATTATCTTGACGTTGATGACGATTCTCATCACACGCAATACCAATAAATTGAGTTGCGTCTTGCTGATTCCTTATTTTATTTGGCTGCTTTTTGCAGGATATTTAAATGCAGTGATATGGATACTTAATGCGTCGTAAACAATAAGGGGCTCATCATGAATTATGTGAAACTTTTTATCATATCCATGCTCGTTTTTTTCTTTCTAGATATGACTTGGATTGGCTATATTGCCAAAGGGGCATATTTTAAATCATATGCTAACTGGCTTCGCCTTGAAAATGGTCGTCTTTTACCGATTTGGTGGGCAATTATTATCATTTATGCTGTATTTGCCTTTGCAACATTGACATTTGTTGTTCCGCTCTCAAAAGGTATATTACTTCATGCGTTTTTTTATGGCGCTGCTTTAGGGTTTGTGATTTATGGTGTTTATGATTTCACCTGTGTTGCAATTTTTAAAGACTGGCCTGTAATGATGGCATTTGTCGATTGGTTATGGGGAACTACTCTCTGTGCAGTATCTGCCACAATAACCGTGTATATTTCCCGAATGATGGATTATTAAATGATATTTCTCATTGCTATTGGCGTTATATTTTTTCATATGTGCCTGATTTGGGCGTGGTACCGTTATACAAAAAATCCATCGGTTGTCGATGTAGGCTGGGCATCTGGTCTAACGATTATTGGCATGTTATACCTTTATAGCTCCCCAGTCTCATCGAGAAAGATACTGTTAAGTTTAGTTTTACTGATTTGGGGAGTCCGTTTGGGCGGGTATCTTTGGTTTACCCGCATTCATCAAAACTTATTGGATAGACGATACACCAAGCTAAGTGACAACTGGAAAATATCTAAACCACTAGGGTTTTTACTGAATTTTCAACTCCAAGGCGTACTTATCTTCGTTGTCTCTCTACCGTGGTATTTTATTTCTCAAATACCCTCTGATTACTCTCTGTGTGCTATCGATTATTTCATGATATTGATAGCACTGTTATCGATAGCTGCAGAAAGTATCGCTGATTCTCAACTACAGTCGTTTAAGGCAGTTCATACAGGTCAAGTTTGCGATGTTGGTTTATGGTTTTATTCAAGACATCCGAATTATTTTTTTGAATGGTTGATATGGTGCGTTTACGCCTGTTTTGCCCTTCCTGCGCCACACGGGTTTTTAGCATGGATATCTCCGCTAATCCTTTTTGGCATTATGACCCGAATTACCGCGCCACTTACTGAAAATGGGTCGATTGAGTCAAGAGGTGAGCTCTATTTACTTTATCAAAAGAGTACGCCAATGTTTTTTCCAAACGTATTGAAGAAAAAGAGTCATTAAACTCTCCCTGGATAAGCAGTATTAGAAAACAAAAGAATGGCAAGAAATATAGGGACCATTGTTTATAAGGTTGCAAAACCCATTTAAAAGAGAATCATAGATTATGGCAAACTATTTAGTGATTGCAGCGAGCAGCGCCATTGGACAAGCGGTCGTCAATGTCTTAACGTATCAGGGAGACACTGTCTTTACTACTGCTCGGGATAACACCAAAATTGAACCTCATGCGCTATTGGATGCGACTGATTTTGATGCGATGAATGATGTATTTAAAAAAGCTGGTTCAATAGATGGCGTAGTTAATTGTGCGGGTTCTTTACTATTAAAGAGCGCCCATATGACTTCGCAGGATCAATACCAAGCTGTTATTGACGCTTCTTTAACCACAGCATTTGCAACAGTTCGTGCAGCAGGAATGAACATGAAAGCTGGCGGCTCAGTGGTGTTGATTTCGTCAGCCGCCGCACTCGTTGGACTGGCTAATCATGAGGCAATTGCAGCCGCGAAAGCAGGAATTATCGGACTTGCACAATCTGCAGCATCCACTTACGCTAATGTAGGTTTGCGCTTTAATGTGGTAGCACCAGGGATGACTGATACCCCCCTTACCGCGCAGCTTATTTCAAATACGTTGGCTTTTAAAGCATCGAAAGCAATGCACGCCTTAGACCGAATTGGTACCCCTGAAGACATTGCTCGTGCCATTATTTTTCTTTTAGATCCTA
>CAXNER010000139.1:0-4581 GCA_964201315.1 Legionellaceae bacterium | reverse complement strand
AGCGGACGCGGATGAAATTTTTCCGGCTGGTTGTAAACCATTGGTGGTGAAGGACGAGTTATTGAAATTAGCAGCCGATAAGCCTGCCTTGGTAATGGTGCATAATCTTTCTAATATAGACCTTTGGATTACCCACCCAGTATCAGATCCAAGTGCGAGTGCTGGTTGGAGTAGCCGTTTGCAAGCTGGGAATTGGTCAGCACTTGCGCTAGATAGCAAATCGTTTGAATTGAGCTGCATCGAATCAAGACCAGGTCACGAACAACAGGTTCCGTGTGCTGGTTTATTGGCGGCCTGCCAATGGGAAAATGTTGCTGCGCCTAAAGCAGAGTCAGGTACATTTTGGGCGGGTGAGGACTTAACGTTAACGGCATTGACGGCCCATGTTGGTAGTCGGGGTTTCATATTAACTGCTCCAGCACAATAAGTGATAGACTCAAGGTAATTTTGTGAAATATATGGTGAAAAGTGAGTAAAAAAACGAAAAATCCTACGATAAAGGATCCGTTCCATCAAAGAGAGAGCGAAAAATACGCAGTACCTATTCCCAGCCGTGAGCTTATCTTGCAAGTGCTTGAGGAATTTGGGCGTCCTATGTCGCGTAATCAGCTCATCAGTAAGCTTGAGGTAGTAGAAGACAGCAAACAAGAAGCCTTGGGTTTTCGTTTGCGCGCTATGCTAAGAGATGGTCAGCTGATGCAAGACCGGCGTGGGCGATATTGCTTATTGGAGCGGATTAATTTGCAGCGCGGTACAATACAAGGCCACCCAGATGGCTTCGGGTTTTTTATTCCTGATGAGGATGGCCCTGACATGGTGTTGTCCGCAACTGAGATGCGCTCGGTTATGCATGGCGATATTGTTCTTGCCTATCAGAGTGGTGTTGATAGGCGCGGGCGGCCTGAAGGGAAAATTCATGAGGTCATCGAGCACGCAAATGCTAGTGTAGTGGGTCGATTTTTTTCAGAACATGGTGTGAGTTTTGTGGCTCCGGACAGCAAGCGCTTGACGCAAGATATTTTCATTCCGCCAGAATCGGTATCAGATGCAAAAAATGGCCAAATTGTTTTGGTTGAATTACTAGCTTATCCCAGTAAACGTAGTCAAGCTGTTGGCAAAATCATTCATATCTTAGGTGAGCACATGGCACCGGGTATGGAGATTGAGGTGGCGATTTTAGCGCATGGGCTTCCATCAGGTTGGCCTGAGGATGTAACCTCCGTGGTTGCCAAGATTCCCCAACGTGTCGGCCCAGCTGATCTGCTAGGACGAACAGATTTGCGCGATTTGCCCTTTGTTACTATCGATGGTGAGGATGCTAAAGATTTTGATGATGCTGTCTATTGCTATTCTAAGCCTAAGGGCGGTTTTCAGCTTTATGTAGCAATTGCTGATGTTAGTCATTACGTAGCGCCCGGCTCACCATTAGATAAAGAAGCTGCACGACGCGGAAATTCCGTTTATTTTCCAGGTAAAGTTGTGCCAATGTTACCCGAGGCATTGTCTAATGGCATTTGTTCATTAAATCCTAAGCTTGATCGCTTGTGCATGGTTGTTGAAATGGCGATTACCGATGAGGGAAAAATTAGCCGTTCACGGTTTTACCGTGGGGTTATTCATTCCAAAGCGCGTTTAACGTATACCCAAGTTAGTCAATGGCTAATTGATGCCCGTACGGACGATGCGCACCAACAGCTATTGCCCATGTTGCAAACATTACACTCTCTCTATGGTATTTTGCATAAAACCCGTAAAATCCGCGGTGCTATGGATTTTGATACAACTGAAACACGTATAGAGTTTGATGAAAATAGAAAAATCCAGCGCATCGTCCCCGTCATTCGCAATGATGCACATCGGTTAATTGAAGAATGTATGTTGGCTGCGAATGTCGCAACAGCAAGGTTTCTAGAAAAAGCTAGAATCCCAACATTGTACCGTGTTCATGCTGCCCCAGAAGAAGACAAGATTTTAGCGCTTAGGAAATTTTTAGGAGAGTTAGGCTTGCAGTTGGGTGGGGGTAAAAAACCAAGTCCAAAAGATTTTCAAAGTACGTTAGCGTCTATTGGTGAGAGACCGGAAAAGCACTTGATTGAAACGGTGATGTTACGTTCATTAAAGCAGGCACAATACATTGAAGCGAATGATGGCCATTTTGGTCTGGCTTATTCAGCTTACACGCATTTTACATCACCCATTAGGCGCTACCCTGATTTATTGATTCATCGTGCCGTTGGATTTTTGATTGATGGTCAGTTGATTGACGAATTTGCCTACAGTGAAGATGACATGAGTCGATTAGGTAAACACTGTTCTGCTACTGAACGCCGTGCGGATGAAGCAACACGTGAAGTTGTGGCTTGGCTCAAATGTGAGTATATGCAGGATAAATTAGGGCAAGTATTTCGCGGTAGAATATCCGCAGTCACGAGTTTTGGTATTTTTGTTGAGCTAGATGATATTTATGTAGAGGGTTTGGTGCATGTAACCTCGCTTAAAAATGATTATTATGCGTTTGACGCAGTTAAGCATCGGTTAGTGGGTGAGCGTGGTGGCCATGTCTATCGTTTAGGCGATAAAATGAGCGTGTTGGTTGCACGGGTTGATTTAGATGAGCGAAAAATTGACTTCGAACCTGCAGAGGATGAGGGCAGCGATGACTGAGCAGTATGTTTATGGGGTTCATGCAGTCCAAGCGCTGCTTGCCAATCGCCATCGGGCTACCAATGTTCTCTATGTTAATCAGGATCGTATCGATAAACGTATGCAGGATTTATTAAGTATTGCTTTACAAAAAAACATCCGGGTGGAGCAACTTTCCTCACAAAAAATGAATCAACGATTTGCTGATTTTGTACATCAGGGCATAGTGGCGAGTGCTGCAAAATTACCTGAATACATTGAGAGTGATCTTGGTCGCTTATTGGAGCTCAGCAAGCAGCCCAGCCTTATTCTTATTCTTGATGGCATCACAGATCCACATAATTTGGGCGCATGTTTACGTAGTGCAGATGCGGCTGGGGTTGATTTTGTCATCATTCCAAAAGATAAAAATGCAAGTGTGACACCGGTCGTCAGTAAGGTGGCGTGTGGTGCTGCTGAGTCAGTGCCTCTTGTGAGAGTAGTTAATCTTGCTCGGGCAATGGAGATGTTGAAGCAGCAAGGCGTGTGGATCTACGGTGCCGCCGGGGAAGCTAGCGTGTCACTTTATGATCTTGATTGTAAAACCTCAATGGCCTTGGTGATGGGTGCTGAGGATAAAGGGATGCGTCATTTAACCAGGGAACTTTGTGACGATCTTTTTTCTTTGCCAATGCTTGGAACAGTGTCTAGCTTGAATGTGTCCGTGGCTACTGGTGTATGTGTGTATGAGGTAGCTCGTCAGCGCGCCATTAAAATTCATTCGTGAAAGGTATAAGTACCATCAATTATTATCCTGATGTCATAATTTTTTTGTAAAATAGTGCCATAGTGCTTTATGTGATGAATATTTAATGACAAGATGGGTGTATAGAATCATCGAGGACTATCAGCATGATAAAAAGAGTGTTGGTTATGGCAGGTTTTGCCTTACTATTGATATGGGGGCAACTTTCCTTAGCAAGCGCAGGCCCTATTTTTAATGTGACGGCTACCCGTTCAACATTAACGATAAACCCTATCGAAAAGGGCACATCCTATCAATCTGTTGGTATTAAACTTAATACACCCGGTTATCAGCTGACAAATACTGGCAACGATTGCAGGCGGGCTGGGAGTGGCTACTGTTTGTTCTCAGTAAGTGATGCCGCGTCAAAAAAATTATCCTTCACAGGACCTGGTGGGGTGTTAAATTTAACACTGTGCTTAAAAGAAAATGGGCAGACATGTCAGGATTATAAAGTTACTTTAGGTACGGAACACGTAATTTTCGTAACAACAAAAACTTATCTAGGAAATATGAATGGGGTGGCTGGTGCTGATATAATTTGTCAGGATGAGGCCTACCAGAAAGGGTCTATTATTCCTCAAGGGCTTACGTTTAAAGCGCTTCTTGTCACGACAAGCCGTTATCCTTGTAATGCTTCTGGGAGGTGTGGCGGTACCAATGCTTCTGATGACTGGCCATTGCGCGCTTCGACGCCTTATTATAATCCCGATCTCACATTGTTTAACACCGTTAATAATAATTTTGTATTTGATGGACAATCGTTGAAGTTACAGCTTGCTAATGGTGTGAGCGTGGAAAACGGTAAGAGTTTCTGGTCGGGCGTGCAGAGTGTTAAATCTAATAAGTCCGGAAATGATATTGTTGGATGGGCAAGTGCGGATGCAAATAAAGCCAAAGATGGGCGTATGTATGCCTTGTATAGCCCCTTTGATTGTGTTGGATTTACAAGCAGTAGTCGGATAAAAACTGGCTCTGCGGGGCAGGTAGGCGCGCGCGCAGGCTTTACAGATGGTACGGCTCCAGGCGATACATGGGGTAACTATTTTGGTTTTTCAGACAGTAATCCTGTGTTTCTTTTTAATATGTGGGTCACGGGCGAGGTCTTAGTATGTAACGCTTCAGCCGTACTGATCTGTGTATCTCATCAGATT
>CAXNER010000138.1:0-4584 GCA_964201315.1 Legionellaceae bacterium | reverse complement strand
GCTTTTTTAGTTTCAATTTTTGCTTCATTAATAAGTCGGTTAAATAAGGTAAAATCTGAAGCATTTTTATGATTGAATGTTAAGAGCTGCTCCTTGAGCGACGCAAGTGTTATTGATGGATCTAAGTACCCCTTTAATAGGCGAGAAAGCTCTTCAATAAAAATTGATTGAACACCTAAAATTTTATTTCTTGCGTATTGTGGGTAAAAAAATCGTATCATAATCATCGAGCCTATAACCCCAATTATGATGTTAAATACGCGTAATATTGCAGTGTCAATTTCATTGTAATTTAATAAAACTATTGTGAGTGTAACGGCACCTATTGTTCCAATATACGTTTTATCCCCGCCCATGAAATAATTGGTATAAACAAAGAGACCTGCTACTAAAGCAAGCATGTCAATAACAGGGTCGTTTGCACAACAATAAACAACAGTCATTCCATATACGGCGCTTGCAACAGTACCAGAAAAACGTAACCAACTTTTTGTGAATACGCCTCCGACAGTATTGTATTCATACATAACAAACCAAATAGTAATCAGAGACCATGCGCTTTCTGGGACTTGGTAATACCAAGTAATGAGAAAAATAAATAAACAGGTTAGGGATAAGCGTGATGCTCGAATAATTTTTTGCTGATCAAGCCCCACGATAGCCTCCAGCTAGGTCTTGATACAACGTGACGATGGCCAGCATTTTTTTAAGCTTACTTTGGTTGATCATTAGCTCAAATTGAATAAGTTTAATTTTACACTGTATCACATCAATGTTGTTATTAATGCCATGATGAAAGCGACGCTCTGCCAGATGGCAATGTTGTTGTTCATCCGTAAAAGCGGCAATAGTATTATTTAGTTGAGAGGAATAGGCCCAATAGGCTGATAAATCATTGTCTACATCGCGCAGAGCCTCTTTGACCGTGACAATGTATTTTATATAAAGCGCTTTGTATCGAGCTTTGTTTGCACTAATTTCAGCAAAGACAGGTAAATCTATGACTGGGGTATTTAAATAAGCTTCCCCTAGTTTAATGGGTCCATTAAGCGAGGAGCCCTTGCCCAAGTATGCGCCTAATGTGATAGACGGCAAGAGGTTTGCGGCTACCGCTCCAATGTCTGCATGAGAGGCCCTTAACAGGGCCTCTGCAGCTAGAATATCCGGTCTGGCATTTAACACACTTACGGGTAAATTACCTGGAATAACCCCATTGCTATTGATGGTTTTAAACGATTTTTTTAGAGTGAGGTTTCCTGGGCTTTCGTTGAATAAGTAGTGGAGTGCATTTTTACTGACAGCAATATTATGTTCGGTGATATCAATTTGGGATTGAATTTGTCTGATTTGGCTTCGCAATTGGTATACATTATCTTCATCTGTTAAACCCGCGCGATACTGACTTATGGCAAGTTTTAAATAGATACGATAATCACTAAGTAATTTAGTATAGAGACTAATAGCTTCGGTTTGTGCAATTAGCGTAAAAAAACCAGTTGAAGTTTGGGCTATCACGACTATTTTTGCACAGTCATTAGCATAAATGCTCGCTTCATAAATTGCTTTCGCACTTTTTTGTTGTTTGTAGAGCTGGAGTATATTTACGATATAAAGCGGATACGCGATTATAGTGTTGCCAGGATTTCCCAAAATAGGAAATTGACTAAAGCCCGTGAGAAGGGTCATGTTGGGTATCCAATTGAGTTTGACTTGCTCTAATTGGCTGTGTGCGTAGTCTATGTTGGCTACGGCTATTTTAGGAAGACCGTTATGTTGCAGTGCTTTTTCAATAAAAGCATTTAGTTCAGGACTATTGAACTGTTTCCACCACATCATATAAGGTAAGTTTAGGTGTTCATTGCCTTGAACGTTGTGTTTGCTAGGCCATTTTTCTGGTAGGTTGATAGGTGGTTTGGTGTAAGTATGTCCGAACAAAAAGCAGCCACTATTTAGCAGGCAACACAGTAAAACAAGCAAGTACTTATTGAGCAATGAAAATCCTCACCTATTATATTGTAATAAACGATACTGCACTTTTCGCACTTTAATTGTCAAGGGTATAAAGGCGGCGATCAATCCTAGTGCAAGGCTTTACTGCTGTGAAAATGGACCTATATCAAGAGATTATGCTGATTAGACTGTAGTCGTAACCCCGGTTACGTTTTGCAATGGGGCTTCTCGAAGTACTCTCGAAGTTTGGTTGAAATAAATATAACTAAATAGGCGACGGTTATGCCATACAGTACATTAAAAAATCGTGCAAAAACAATTTCAACTTGGGTTAATCCTGGAGCAGAAATTAACAGTACTATAGATTTTAGACTAATTTATGAATAAGACAGTAGCATAATAGCGTTAGAACAAATGCAAGTTCAATGGTTATTAAAAATACTAACTATTGTGTGGTTACCCGCAGGATTTCTGCAAGGGAGGTGTCTCCCATTAATACACGTTTGAAACCATCAGCGCGAATGCTCGTTGTGGTGGGGCGAAGGTAGACTTCTATGTTTTGTAGAGGCTCATTGCGGTGAATCATGCTACGTAATGTTTCATCCATTGTAATTAACTCATAAATCCCAGTTCGACCACGGTAACCAAGGTGGTTACATTGTTCGCATCCACGAGGCTCGCATACGCCTGATATATTGGTTTTTTTAGTAATACTCATTAATTCTTTTTCATCATCGCGTAGCTCATGGGGTGCTTTACAGTTATCACACAATTTTCTAACTAGGCGTTGTGCTATCAAACCAACGATGCTTGATGAAAGTAAAAATGATTCAACCCCCATATCGTGTAAACGTGTTAGTGCGCCGAGTGCACTGTTGGTGTGTAATGTAGAAAGTACTAAATGGCCGGTAAGGCTCGCTTGAACGGCAATTTCCGCCGTTTCTAAATCTCGTATTTCACCAATCATGACAACATCAGGATCTTGGCGTAAAATAGCGCGCAATCCCTTGGCAAATGTCATCTGAACTTTGCTGTTGACTTGTGTTTGGCCGATGCCTGGTAAATCATATTCGATGGGATCTTCAATCGTCAAAATATTGCGGCTAACTTGGTTTAGCTCAGTAAGCATTGCGTAAAGCGAGGTTGTTTTACCGGAGCCTGTGGGCCCTGTGACCAAAAGAATACCATGAGGTTCAGCAATCATTTTCCGGATGGTTTTGAGCGCTTCAGTAGGCATGCCTAAAAGGCTTAAATCAAGCTGCGCTGTTTGTTTATCCAATATTCTAAGTACGATTCTCTCGCCATGATTTGAGGGAAGAGTTGATACACGTACATCGATATTATGTCCCCCAACGCGCAAGCTAATTCGCCCGTCTTGAGGGATACGTTTTTCAGCAATATCTAATTTTGCCATGACTTTTACGCGTGAAATAACCAGCGGCGCTATACCACGTTGTATTTCAAGAATTTCTTGCAAGACGCCATCTACGCGGTTACGTACTAATACACGGTTTTCATAGGTTTCAATATGGATATCAGAGGCTTTTTGTTTGATAGCTTGGGTAAATAGGGCATTGAGGAGCCGAATAATCGGTGCGTCGTCTTGATTGTCTAATAAGTCCTCGCCAATAGGTAGCTGGCCTGCAAGTTGAGTAAGATCCATGTCATCCTCCATCCCTTCAGCCGCATCAAGAATGGAGGATTGTGATTGATAAACCGACGCTAAATACTGTTGAAATTCTGTAGCATTAACTTCTTGCAAGTGTAATTCGCGTTGTAAAACACGTCTTGCTTCAGAAAAAACGTGCAAGGGGGTATTGGCTAAATGGTATAACTTTATAGCATCATTTTGTTCACTTTCAGCAGCTATCACGCCTTGCTTCTTAGCAAAGAGATAAGGAAGTCGCTGTAATCGGCCTTTGGTATCCATAGACTACTTTGTCACTATGACTTGTTGGACAGGGGGGCTGCTAAATGGCCTTGGTAGGGCAGCTGTATGCAATGGCGGCAATACTGTTGCCTTGTTCCTTGGGTCGTAGTCTTGAGTATGTATAAGATCCAATTGTGTATGGCGTAAATCGTTATATTTACCACCAGTGACATTCAGCGTATCCTGCTCCGTTCTTAAAATTCGAGGTCTGATAAATACCATGAGCACTTTCTTTTCGTGGTCAATACTTCTGTGTTGAAATAGCCGGCCAATGCCAGGGATATTAGCTAAAATCGGTACGCCGTTAGCATCATTGCCCAAGCGGTCTTGTGCTAAACCACCCAACACAACGATGTCACCACTTTCAACGTGCACGGACGTGACAATCGCGCTGATATTGAACGTAGGGTTTACGCCTGGATCAATGGGGTTTAGTGTATCAAGTGTGTCATTGCCTTGATCGATTTGCATTTGAATGCCTTTCCCACGGGTAATTTGTGGTCTTACATACAAGTGTAGGGCAACATTTACGCGGTCGAAGGTGGTGAAAGGACTTCCCCCTGCGCCGGTACCATTTGCATTATTCGGGTAGGATGATGAAGCAACAGATACCTGTTTACCAATCAGAATTTTAGCTTGCCGATTATCCAAAACCACAACAGACGGTGTTGAAAGAATATTGGCTATATGTAGACGAGCAAGGG
>CAXNER010000137.1:0-4588 GCA_964201315.1 Legionellaceae bacterium | reverse complement strand
TACTGCCTGGAAGAAAAGCAATAAGGCGCCTGTCCTTTGGTAATCCTAATTTAGTGCGCGCATCCCCCATGTTAGTACATTTTTCTATTTGATGAACCAAAGGGTGGCCAACAAACGAAACTGGAACACCTGCGCGCTCATATAGTTTTTTCTCAAAGGGAAGAATAACGGCCATCTGGTCAATGCAATCACGGATAGTCTTTATTCGCCCGGCTTTCCAGGCCCAAATCTGTGGGCTAATATAATACAGAGTACGAATACCTAAGGTATGTTTGGCAAATTTCGCAAGTCGAAGATTAAATCCAGGATAGTCAACCAAGATAAGCAAGTCGGGCTTGTTGGCAGTTAAATGGGCCTTAATGTCTTTATAGGCTCGTCGGATAACCACCAAATGTCGAATGACTTCTGAAATACCTGTTACGCCAAACCGTGCAAGATCGCTAATAAGCTCTACGCCTGCATTTTGCATGTGGCGTCCACCGATACCACTAATATGCAAATTCGGATGATTTGTTTTTAATTGATGCACAATCGTTGCTGCGTGTATATCGCCTGATTCCTCACCAGCAATGATCACTATACGTTTAGGTTGTTGCATATCTTTCATTCAATTGGTGATGAATCAAAGACGTTATTTTTTCAGCAGTAGCCAGTGCCGCAGAACCTTCCTGCCCCGTCACTAGCGGTAAGCTATTTTGCTCAATGCATTGGATAAAGGCTTTAATTTCTTCGAGGAGGGCATCACCCGGCTCAAATATGGATTCATGTCGAATGACATCAGGAATGCCTGGAAACATCTCACCATCGCCTTTTTTGAAAACCGCCAGTTTCTTGTTGTGATAATCAATTGAAATATAGGTATCTGACTGAAATATGCGTGTTTTGCGTTCCGTTTTAAAACTGATTCGACTAGCCGTAACATTGGCAACACAATGATTTTCAAATGTTATGCGAGCATTTGCAATGTCAATTGACTTTGATAAAACAGGAGCGCCTTGGGCCTCAATAGTTTTAATTGGGCTATGAACAATGGTTTGAATGATATCAATATCGTGAATCATCAAATCCAGAATAACATTGACGTCAGTGCCACGTGGATTAAAGGGTGCCAAACGTTGAGACTCAATAAACAACGGCTTTTCAAGATGAGCATCCAACGCAAGCCTTGCTGAGTTAAACCGTTCTAAATGCCCAACTTGTAGTTTTGCATTATTAGCTGCAGCTATAGCGATCAGTTTTTCAGCTTGGGCAACGGTTTCTGTGATAGGTTTTTCGATAAGGACATGGATTCCCGCGGCTAGACACTCTCGAGCAATATCATAATGAGCGTTGGTTGTTGCCGCAATGCTGATGGCATCAACATTACCAAATAAATCACGGTAATCAAAACAGGCAAGAACATTAAGCTCATTAGCAACGGCCTGACAAACATCCCTGTTAACATCGCAAACGGCGATCAGATCAGCATTATCTAGTAACTGATATTTTTGCGCATGAAAACGACCAAGATAACCCACGCCAATAACGGCGCATTTAGTTTTATGCATAATAATTAATTGTTAATAATTTGAGCGCATTATTGCATTATCTCGCGGTCATATCAATTTATCCAGAATTTCTATGGTTAATCTAGCGTTCCAGCAACGACGTTCGTAGGAAGGTAAATGTGCTTTATCATTCTGATTTTATTGGCAATCATTGTTTAAGTAGGGGGATTAATACCCACGCTTTAATCACCCTCTTTTCCTGTAAACTTACCATACGGACAATAATTTGAAGTTTAAAACAAAACCAGTTACTGTAATAAACAGTGCTCTATTATAAAAAAAGGAGGATTAGAACGAAATATCTTCTTAGTTGTTAATTTGTATTGAAGCATTTCGTTATATAAAAAACCTTACAACATTCGATGAATATGAATATGAAATAATGACAACTCAAAGAGGGCGCCATTATGAGAATGTTTAGTGTTGGAAGAAATTCATTGCAAAAGTTGGCTACTAGTACTCCTGTAGCAAGCACAAAAGCATCATTATCCACCAAGCGTTCATTCGATTCCTATCCTCAACGTCCCTCTAAAGCCACTTCAGATCAGCAACCAGCCTTATACGATAAATTGAAAAGAGAGGAGCGCAAGAAATTTGATCGAAAACGTATTCGTTTTGATTATCAGTCCAATTACACCTGTGCTTTGGCGCTACCCTATTCAAATACGCAATTAAACAATAAATGGAATGATGAAACGGCTTTATTAAACATGTGCGACAATTACATTATTGAACATGCAAACCGACGGGTTGATTTGTTCTTTTATACTTTAATTGCCTATTATAAAACATCTATTTTACCTATTGAAGGTCATACTAACCTTCAGCATGGTATAGGCCGGAGAATAAAACATAAGGATTGTGGTACGCAAGCATGCCATAGTAGTTTTACGCCGTCGCTACTAGATGAAACAATATTCAAAAATGAAGGAAATGACATAAAACAACGAAGCTTACTGTCTGGAACCCATCTCCTAGAGAGCCTAAATGCAACGGTTGAACTGCCTCCTTTTGTAAATGTATTTGATGATGTATTAGAAAGTATTTGTAGGCCAAAGTGCATGGCAATACTTCGTCAAGTTTCTCTCGCTAAGTTAACCCCAATAGAAGGATTTGTTAACTTCATAGGTATGATGAATAGTATTTTACAAGATTTTAAACAACAGGCTTCACATGTAAATTACTCCTCACTAACTCATCCTAATTTACCCGGGCGGCGTTATGTTAATCCTTTCCTGATTGAACTTATTATCCAAGGAACTTTAGGCACTTCCTATGATAACGAATCAAACATGGTAAATGATCTTTATATTCAATTATTATTAAGAATGACTTCTCAGGAAAAAATACTATGCAAACAAAATTCAAAAAATAAGGAGAAAATATATCTTGAGAAAATAATAGCGATTCAGGTAGAGATTTTAGAATCTGAGAATCAAGAAAGTTCATGTACTGTTTAAAGCGGTGTGGCTTCTTTTGAGGAGGACTGAGCCGGTATTAATTTTTTTAACATTTTAGAGCATTGGAATCTTTGATAGCATCCTAAAATTTGTGCTATTATGCTAATACATTACTAAAAATCATGAAATGATGAAAAAAAAAATAAATGCAAAAATAGCTGAATTAATGCATGCTATTTTATTAGTAGAGAATCAAGAAGAAGCAACGCTTTTTTTCACAGATCTTTGTACTCCTGCAGAACTTGAAGCTATGGCTGATCGTTGGCAAGTGGTGCCGATGGTTCGTTTGGGCATTCCATATCGCACAATACATGAGCGCACTGGTGTTAGTGTTGCAACGATTACGCGAATTGCACGTTGTATTAACTTAGGTGAGGGAGGCTATTCCCTCATAGCAGATAGACTTGAGCCAGCATAAGTAAAAACTCCCTCCGTTTAAATTGCATTTCTTAGTTGTTTAAATCGTTGACATTCTCTCAGCACAGACGTTAGCTTGCGCTAATGTTATATTACGATATAACATTAGCGCAAGCAATTTGGGAATCTTATTATTTCAAACAATGATTATTTTTATTTCTACATAAACTAATTTTACCCCCTTTGTTTCTGTTTAACTTATTGACACCTGTAAAGACTGTTGTTATTATGCGCTACTGTTCTAATGTATTATAGCGGTAGCACATGATAAGAAGGTGGTAATCAATGAATACGCGATTGAGAATAGCATTACAAAAAAAAGGTAGACTTGCAGAAGATTCGCTTTTTTTGTTGAAACAGTGCGGGTTACAGTTTCGATTAAAAGAGAATGGGTTACTGGCACATGTTGATAATTTTCCCATTGATTTGCTGTTTGTACGTGATGATGACATTCCAACTTCAGTATTTGATGGTTTATGTGATGCCGGAATCGTTGGCGAGAATGTGCTCTTTGAAAAGACAGTAGAGTCTAATAGCAGTCAGTATCAAATGCTCACGCAACTGAGTGCTTGTGTTTGTCGCTTATCTATTGCAGTGCCATTGCAATTTGATTGGCAAGGCCCCAAAAGTCTCAATGGAAAACGTATTGCGACCAGCTATCCTAATCTATTACGCGTTTATCTCAATGAGCATGCAGTGGATGCAGAATGTATCGTGCTTTCTGGCTCTGTAGAAATGGCGCCTCGAATGGGTATGGCAGATGTGATATGTGATTTAGTATCCACAGGTCAAACCTTAGACGAAAATAAACTATTAGAAGTCGATACGGTTCTAAAAAGTCAGGCAACGTTTATTCAAACGATGAAGCCATTGGATTTACAAAAAAAACAACTATTAGAAATGCTGCTGCGACGCATTGGCGCTGTACGTGAAGCAGATACGCGAAAATACATTCTATTTCACGCTCCTATCTCAGAACTTAAAAACATTTGTGAATGCTTACCAGGGGCAGAGATGCCTACTGTACTGCCTTTAAGTGAGTCACAAGATAAAGTGGCTGTTCATGTTGTTTCGAGAGAGCAAATTTTTTGGGATACCTTGGAGCAAATTAAACATTTAGGAGCGACGAGTATCTTGGTTTTGCCTATTGAAAAAATGCTGGCG
>CAXNER010000136.1:0-4602 GCA_964201315.1 Legionellaceae bacterium | reverse complement strand
AAATTGCGTCAGTACATGGAAGATGCCGCCTAATTGTTAATAATTAGGGTTGGGCTTTTGAAGGATTGACAGTTATTTTTTATGCTGCAAAGATGCTGATCTAGCCTTATAAAAGCATAAAAAATGCGGATTGATTTTGAATTGTCGTCCCCCTCGAAGATGGGGACGACACATTACTTTTTTGGCTGTTATCGTATGGTTAACATCATGCGGTAACAGGGCATCGTAGCTTGGCGCGCCGCGCTTTCTTTGTTTCCTCATCAACAAATGCAGACTCTATAGCCATGGCTGTGATAGCTTCCATGTCGTCATCACTGTAGTTATAAGCATTCTGCGTAAGGGCATATTCTTGTGCCAATGTTGTGCTCATAAACGGTGGATCATCAGAATTTAAGCTTATATTAATGCCTGCTTCTAAAAATTTTGGAAAAGGATGGCTATTGAAATCACTGAAAAGACCCAGTTTAATGTTACTGGAAGGGCAAATTTCTAAAGCGATATTGCGCTCTTTTAATAACGCTATCGTTTCAGGGGAGTGAATGGCTTGTACACCATGACCAATACGTTGGATGGGTAAATGCTCGATGGCCTCAAGCATACCACTGGCAGGTGCAAATTCACCCGCATGCACAGTCCCGTATAAACCGGCATCAGCAGCGATTAGATAAGCCTTCTTAAAAAGTTTAGGAGGAAAGTTAATTTCATCACCGCCCAAGCCAAAACCTGTAACACAAGGCACAGATGCCTTGGTGAATTCTTCGGCCACACGAATGGCTGCATCACTCCCAAAATGACGAACAGCGGTTAAAATGATGCGGCCAACAATACCAAACTGCGCTTTTGCATCATCAATGGCTTGCTGGATAGCGCGCAAATGCTCAATAGAAGGGATGCCACTGGCTTGCTCTGCATGATCTGGCGAATACATCATTTCTACATAGATGGTGTTTTCAAGAGCATTAGCCCGTAGGTAATCAAACGTGATGTCGTAATAATCAAGGGGGGTTTTAATCAGCGCGGCTAACGTATCGTACACCTGTAGGAAGTGTAAAAAATCGCGCGATAAATAGCTTTTGCCGTCTGGCGCAATTAAACCGTCTGGAATGATCAAATTGTTACGTTTTGCTAATTTATGGGCTAATATCGGGGTGATGGTCCCCTCCAGATGGACATGTAATTCTGCTTTCTTAATCGACATAATTGTAGCTCTCGGTTAGTTTGGTGGTAACTTTAATAAAAACCCGATAAAATTGCTAGCAAAGAATTTATTGTTTGATGTTAGGAATACTATGAATAACCATGATATTGATAAAGCTTATGTCAGCCCTTATGATAGGTTTCTGTTTGAATTTGATGCTACACACGATAAATCAGCATCACAATTAAAAGAGATCCAAAAGCATAAGCGCATAGCTATTCGACGTGATGATGCGAATCCAACGATTGAAGAACTCGAGATTTGGGAAGGGTTTTAACCTTCATCATCCAACGGCGCCGCCTCTTGTATAACATCATTAATGAGACAGCCTGTATATCCATAAAATTGTCATGCATGCCTTCATGTCACAGAGGGATGTACATCTCGCTGTAAATATTAATAAACTGTACTAATTCAATTCAATAATAGTGTATTTGCAGTATAATGCCCAAATAAAACAATAGCTGAATGGAAAATGGTACCCATTACTCAGTTGTTTAAATAAGGGTGAAAATAATGTGTCCAGTTGCATATCCACACAGTAAAATAAAACAGATATTTCCTACTATTTTTATTGTCACAGGCATGAACAAAACGTTTCATGATGGGGTTGACCTGCAACATAGTCGTAACATGATTATTATCCGTAATGGCGATAAATTATCCCTTATAAATACCGTTCAATTAGACGAGGCGGGTCTTAGTGAACTGAATGCTCTAGGAAAAGTTGAGAATGTAATCAGAATCGGTTCATTTCATGGTCGCGATGATGCATTTTATCTTGATCATTATTCAGCGAAATTATGGGCTCTACCAGGGATGCAACACGCAAATAATAAAATTACCGATATTGAGCTTGTTCCTGATGGCACTATGCCTTTTCCTGAATGTTCATTGTTCGTTTTTGAAACCCGCCTTCATCCAGAAGGGGCTTTACATATTGCTCAAGAAGGTGGAATTCTTATTACCTGTGATAGCGTAAAAAACTGGGTGACTAAGGACCAATTTTTTAGTGATGAAACTGCTGAGATATATAAAGGTCAAGGATTTTTTGGTCGGGCAACGGTATCTAGGGAATGGCAACAAGCCACAAACGTTAATCCCACTGATTTTACGCGGCTAAATTCAATTAAATTTAATCATCTCCTAAGCGCGCATGGTGAGCCGTTATTAAATACAGCACATGAGGCCTTAGAGGAGACGCTCAAGAGAGAGTTTCATTTCTAGAAAAAATATTATGCGCCCCAAGTTGGTCCTGCTTCTTAATACTCCTTGGACATGAAGATACTGGATTTCTGTCCGAGGAGTATTGATACCTTAAATTCATCAGCCGATAAAGGCATGCATTATCTTATAAGAAAAAATAGTTAATAGTGATGCCGCTGGCAGGGTAAGGATCCATGAGGTGAAAATGTTACGGATAACGATCAGATTCAATGCGCCGATACCGCGTGCAAGTCCCACACCAAGTACCGCACCAACCAATGTCTGAGTTGCTGAAACTGGTATGCCTAAGCTTGTAGCCACAACCACGGTTGTGGCAGCAGCTAATGTGGCTGCGAATGCCCGGCTCGGTGTTAATGCGGTGATTGAGCTGCCAACTGTTTCAATAACTTTTCGACCATACATCAATAGACCACTGACGACCCCAATACAGCCCAATAAAATAATCCATGCAGGGTAATCAAGCGGACCGAATGGCTGGTTTGCGTGCATGACTAAGCTATACACAATGCTAAGTGGCCCCACGGCCAAGGCAACATCATTTGAACCGTGTGCAAATACCATGGCGCAAGCGGTCATCGCCATCAGCACGGCGAAATATTTTTCTACCTGCAGAAAGCGTTCGCGACGCCTCATGTGTAGTCTTTCGGGAATATTCCGAATAAACAGCATTCCAATAACAGTAATGCTAATACTAGTGGCAAGAGTAACCGCTAAATTTTGTTTGAAATTTAAATGAATATCAAAATGACTTAATCCTTTGAACACAGTAATGAAGGAGAGAATAGAACCGACTAAAAAAAGGTAGATTGGCACATACAGCTTGGCTTTTTCTAAAGGGTCACTTTTAACAAAAATAGATTGCTGTATGCTGATAAACAATGCGTAGGCGGTAACTCCCGCAATAAAAGGTGAGGTAACCCAGCCGATGGCAATGTGGGAAACTTGGTTCCAATGAACAGTGTTACTGCCTAGTACGACGCCTCCAAAACCAACCATCGAGCCGACCAACGCATTAGTGATGGATACCGGAACGCCTAAGTAACTCGCTAGGTTCATCCAAATAGTGCATGCCAAAAGAACGCTCAACATGCCTTCAATCAGAATAAGCGGTTGCTGCGACAACTGACTGGTATTAATGATGCCATCGCGCATGGTTTCCGTAACGCCAGTTCCGCCAAGAAATGCGCCGGCAAACTCAAACACCACGGCAATTAACATCGCTTGCTTGACGGAAACCGCTTTTGAGCCCATGGTTGTGCTCATGACATTGGCTAGATCATTTGCACCAACGCCCCAGGTCATGAGGAAACATAATGTAACAGCAAGAACTAGGTATAGAATAGAATAATCCATAAGAATAATTTACCGGGAAATGAGAATTTGTAGTCGACCACCTACTGTTTGGGCGTGGTCGGCCAAGTCGCCAATCCATTGAACCAGTTTATAAAGAAAAAATACTTCAATCGCAGGTAAATCCTTTTCCAACTCGAAAATACGGTGTCTAATTTCAGCTAGCTTTTCATCGCAATCTTGTTCGATTTCATCTAGTGTAACAATCATTTCGTCAACAATTTTAACTTCACTACCGCGAAAACCACTCTCCAGCAAGTCATCTAGTTCGTTGATGGCTTTGCACGCTTGTTTAGCCGTGTCTAAGCATCGATTTAAAAAAGGCATAAACAGCGATGACAGGGATTCAGGAATCACCATTTCGCGGCTGACAATGAGGCCCGCGATATCTTCTGCCTTGTTAGCAATTCTATCTTGAGCGCTAAGCAATTCAAGTAGATCGGTCCGTGAGACGGGAAGAAATAAACCGGTGGGTAAATGCAAGCGTAAATCACGTTTGATAAGGTCGGCTTCCTTTTCAATAGAGACTATTTTGTTTTTGATGCTACTGGCTGTTTGCCAGTCTTGGTTGAGTACCGCCTCAAAAAATGGGTAAAGTTGCTTAGCACAAAGGTATATTTTGCGCATGTGTTGCTCAATAGGCCTGATTGGAGAGGGCCCAAACATATTGAATATGCTTCGCATATTTACGCGCCTTGCAAAAGTTAGTGGCAATTATACCTAAAATTTTATAGTAACTAAACTATTGTATATACTTATTAGTCGCTCCCGCTTAAGTATTTTAAAAATACCGAGCGAATGCTCCTTTTTTTAAAATACTTAAGCGG
>CAXNER010000135.1:0-4605 GCA_964201315.1 Legionellaceae bacterium | reverse complement strand
CAGTGAGCTCCCACCGGCAATCTATATCGAGGGACTCTGTAAATCCCCGAGTCAGATGCTAAGCTGGCTTGCGTTCTCTACCGCACAGTTTACCACTGATCTACGTGAAGCATTCTTGTGTAGTATTTTGGGCAAATTAACAAAGTATATTCCAACACAAGAAGTGCTTAACAAGCTCCTTTTATTAACAGTTGACCAATTAACTGAAGCACAAAGGGTACGCGTATTCAACGCTCTTCTAAGCCATCCAGATTCCTTTATTCATGCGTCAGGAAACCCTTTGAAAACACTGATATTGACAAACCTTCCTGATTCAACATTCATTTCAATCGTCCAATCCATACAAGCAGAAGATTTTCTGCCAAACATGCTCCCTAACTTTCAAGCTTTCTATGAGATTTTTAGTTTATCTGAAGACGAATTTAATGACCAAAAAAGAACTGTTATTTTCAATGCCTTTGAAAGAAATATGATAAACACTATCACTTCAGTCGCGCATTTTAAACAATTGATTGATTTGCAGCAGATGCGCAAATGTCCTAAAGAATTCAACGACAGAATCATTCAAATAATACTCCAGAAATTTGAAACCGTGATTAATGACAATATTGATAATCTATTAAAGATGATCGAGGTATCCAAACCCATATGGCCGTATAAAAAAATAAATGCAAAACTGGAGAAACAGATTACCAAAAAGCTCTTTGAAATGGCTCCCCAGATACCAGGTGCAGTACAAAATGTTAATCAATTCGATCTGTTGTTACAGCTTAAATTGCCAGAAGAACAAGTGTTAACGCTCTTGGATTTTTTTACAAATGAGCAATTGTCAGCATGTTTTAAAACTTGGGATGAATTTCAGCGTATTTTATTAATACACTCTGACAATCAACCTAAACTACTCAAACATTTTCTAAAGATATTTACTGCAGAACAGTTAACGACTTGGATGAAAAACTCCAACAGCGTAAGTGTTTTCACCTTACAATCACATCTATTAAGTAGCGTCCTAGAGTTTGCCAAATCCCTATCACTTCGACCCGAAACGCTCAGTAGTTATGATACAGTTCGTGCTGCAATCTCAACGTTTATCATGATGCATGGGGGAGAACAATTATTAAAGGCTGGGAGTGCCAATTTTAAATCTCTATTTACGGCCCATCTACTGAATGACACTGAGCGAGAGCATCTATTTTCGACCATCACTTCCAACGCTTTAAACAAAATACTTTGGAGTGCTCATGGGTTCAATTGGTGGTTTCTTGGTGAAGCACCACCCATAACACAATTAAATGATAAGCACCGCGCTCTCATCATTGATGTTATGTTGAATGGTACCGTTAAAAATGCTGTGAATGATACGACGGATCTTTATGACTACTTACACCCATTTGCCACCTATTTCACCGACTTGCAACGGGAGAAATTGCTGAGCATGGTCAACTGGGAAACACTACTATGGTCTTCTATGTATCAAAGGAGATTAATACCAAAAAGAACAACGACGATGCTGCATTGGTTTTTAACCTCTCCAAATATTTTTAATATGATACAACGTACAACAGTGTTAAAAGCATTTATGAAAAGTATCGAGCAAATGGCTCCTAAAGAGTATGCAACTGCCTTAAATTGGGGTGAACTACATGAACTGTTTAAATTGCCTGTAGCTGTATTTACCCAAGAACAACGTAATTTGCTTTGGGGTGAAGTCTCAAAAAAAGGCCGCTTAGCCATGATCGTCAAACAGCATCCAATGTTTTTTTCTAACTTACTAGCCTTGACAGAAGAGCAATTTGATCCGGAACAACGCAAAATAATAGCCTCTAAAATAAAAGCGCCAAGTGTCGATAGCAAAACCAAAATAAGCGTGGTTGCCATACCCAGCACCATGTTTGCCACACCTCACCACATCGCAACGCGCGCCTCGCCACAAATTCGTGGGGTAAAAAGAACGGCAGACGGGATGGAAACCGTAACTGAGTCTTGCAATCAAGAGATGAACAATGGTGCTCTTTCAATGCAGCAATAAATGTTTTTTTACTAAAAAGTTGATAAAACACATAACAGAATTGCTGTTTTACAAGACCTAAATATTGACAATTTCTATTGAACCAGGCATTATTGACATCTTTTGTTGTATTTGTATCTGTGGAGATTGTAAGTGGCAAATATTAAGTCAGCTATTAAACGCGCGCGTCAAAATGTTAAGTTGCGCCTACACAACGCTAGTTCTCGCTCAATGTATCGTACCTATATCAAAGCGGTACTAAAAGCCGTTGAAGCTGGTGATAATGAAGCCGCTCGCGCAGCCTACGCTAAAGCTCAACCTGTTATTGATAAAGCAGCTGGCAAAGGATTATTGCATAAAAATAAAGCCGCACGTATTAAAAGCCGCCTGATCGCCCGCGTTAAGGCCATGGCCGCTTGATCCAGCGTTTCCGTCGCTCTAAGTTCGAAAACACCCGAACCGGCTATGCCGGTTCGGTTCTAATCTGAGATACCCCATTCAATATTTAAGTGATACTTATAATTTTCATTTATATCTATAAATCACTCTTTCATTACTCACTAATTGCCATGTGACTTTTATCGTAACACCCCCACGTCATCTCAAACGAAGTGAGGGATGACGTGGGGGTGTTACGAATTTTCTATAGACTGTGTCTATAAGCTAAACCCAGCGGTTGATACCACGAGTTTTAGCTTCGAGCTTTTTCTTGAATTAACATTCAAAAAAAGTACACCTTACTCAAGACAAAAAGTTCAGCTCACAATACCCTGTGAATTTAACTGCTGATTCAATTGTTGATAAGCACGCTTTGCAGGAATGTAATTTGGAAATTGGGTCATGATTTGATCAAGAATCATACGGGATGACAGCTCATCACCGCGATTCCAATCATTTAATGCATCGAAGTACATAAGATCGACGGGTCGCTCAGCTAATACTGGCTTTTGGCTCATCAACAAAGGTTCAATAAAGCTCGTACGTGCTTCTGATTGTGCACTCAACCATTGCAACACTCTACGTGCCTGCTGACTTCCATTTTCTGCTGCTTGCTGAAGTAATTGCTTGCCTTTTTCAGGCTTACGTTCACTCCCAATACCCTCATAATAAAATGTGGCTAATTGGTACTCCGCATAAGCGCTCCCCAAAACCGCTAACTCTTCGTAGAATTTAGTTGCTCGTTGTGTATCTTTAGTGACACCTATACCATATTGGTACATTCGCGCCAAGGCCAGCATGGCTTTAGCATTACCTTTATCGGCGGCCTGTTGGTAATAACGAACGGCATTAGAAAAATCAAGGTCAGTAGCGACACCCGTTTCTGACAACAAACCTAGTTGGTACAGTGCATCACGATCACCAAGTGCTGCGGCTTTTTCATACCATGACAAGGCTTTTTCATCATCACGTGCTCCTATTAATCCATTAAAATATAAACCGGCCAATTGCACCATTGCTTGTGCATGGCCCTGCTCTGCCGCCGCCTGATATAGTTCTTCAGCTTTTACATAATCAACCGGCAGCCCCTTCCCTTTCTCATACATCAATCCTAAGTTAAATTGACCAATTGCATCATGTTTCTCTGCAGCCGTTTGATAACCTATCAACGCATGCTGGTAATCATCATCTACAGTGTCATAAATAAACCCTAACGCAACCGCTGCTGGTGCATAATTGCTTTGTGCACTGCTGTACCATTTTTTAGCTTGTGTATAATCAGGTTGCTTATCTAGGCGCCCTAACTGATAAAGATTACCAAGCAAATATTGTGCAACAACCTGGCCTTGATCGGCTGATAAGCCATACCATTTTTGAGCACCAATCACATCCACTGGGCCGCCTAACCCTTGCTCAAGCATAAATCCCAGTTTAAGTTGACCGTCTTTATCGCCTTTTTCAGCAAAATGCTGATAAATATCACGTGCTTGCTGCATCTGTTTGTCATCGTTTGCCAATGACAAATAATAATCAGCGAGCAATAATCCTGCTGTGCTATTCCCTAACGCTAGTGCCTTATCAAGCTCTGGTAAAAACGCATCACCACTCTGTTGTTTCATCACAGCTAAATTAAGATTTGCATATGCAAAACCAGCATCAGCTGCCTTTTGCAAAAATGCCTTGCCTTTTTCCTCATCTTTTCCAATGCCCATACCTTGGCTAAGATAAGTACCCAATATAAAAGCACTTACAGGATTATTTAGGGATGCCTGCTGGTAGTAGTCCAGCGCATCCGATTGGCTTTGTTCAACGGCTATACCGCGATCATACAGGAGGCCTAGCAGAAGTGCCGCGCCAGTGTTACCAGCAGCTGCTTCTTTTTTTGCCACATCGAAGGCTTGTTTTTGCTTTGCTTTATCTTTGTCCATCGCATTAAAATAGGCTAAAGGAACAGCCGCCTGCTCCACACCAGCAGTAACTGCGCCTTGGTATAATTGCTTAATTGTCGCATTGCGTTTTTGTTTGGTGACAACCGTCATATCAGCAGGTTTTTCACGCACTAACATTTCAGCCAAACGGTACTCTGCAGGGCCATAATCATTGGCTGAAGCTAAATCATACATCGCCATTGCCTGCTCCGCATCGGGCTTAATAACGAA
>CAXNER010000134.1:0-4621 GCA_964201315.1 Legionellaceae bacterium | reverse complement strand
TATTTTTCAAACCGTTGAAAGCCGAAAACAAGTACAAACCACCCTACAATACTAGTGTGAGCTTTCGTTGGTTTGAAAAATAGATCTGCAATTTAGGTTTTTCGTAAGTCCTGTCCTATTATTGATGTTCGCCTGCAGAAGTAGACACTTCATCGGTGGATAAATAACTCATGGCAAAATCATTGCCAATACACTCGCCAAGGATTCGACCCCATTTTTCTGCATTTTGATCATTTATCACCATGGGTAACTCTGAGAAATATTTTTTCTCACATTTCTCCGCAATCGCAGGCATTAACGCTACGCATTTATCATAGGTGATATGACGGGCTGTCATTTGGGTTGCAATCGATTCATCGTCCGTAAAACTTTTACAAACTGGTGCCGAAACACCCCGTTTTACTGCCTCCAACCACACGTCTCTGGACATATCACTATTAACCTCAGATCCTGCTAATGACACAATTGGGACAAGCACCATAACCACGCTTAAAAGACACAATTTTGATTTATTCATCATGATAATTAATCCTTTTAGTCAGTGTATTATTTTTGACTTAGTTTCTTCAAAGTGCGCCTAATATCTTCAACTTCGCCAGAATAATGGTAATAAATCCGATTATGTTCGCAGTCAATAATACAAAGCGCTTCTTTCGGTTTGCCATTTAATTGTTTGAAAATCCAATAAATCCCCTTGGCGTGAACCTCAAGAATTTCTTTGAGCAAATCCAACATCTTATCTTCTTCAAATTCAGATTGTTGACATACTAAACCGGAGGGATCTCTGATGATTTTATAAGCAAAATGTTTTTCTTTCATGATATCTCACGATTCAACCTCACATACCATAGGTATCGACAAGGATTAAAATAAGTTGAGGGGATAAATGTAAATCGATGGTTAGTCCGCTAATTTATGAATTAAAAGCGGACTAACATGTGTTATGAACACCCTGGCGTAGAAGAGGTCTCATTTTCTAAACTGCCCTGTAGCGTTGTAACAATTGATAAGCCCTGCTCAGTGTAATCAGCACTAATTTTTTTTATTTCAACTCGTAAACGAGCTACAACCTTCTCCATATCGCCCTCCTTCCAAGGGACATTTTTATTATTTCCTGGAACATCTGGATTACTGCTTTTAAATAAAAAGGCAATCCCAGGTTCTGGACCATCAAGTGGAATACCATCAACATATGCAACGCTTGGATTTCCACGACCCATAACATGGACGTGAAGGAGGCTTGGCTCTATTTCTGTTCCAAGACAGATAGCACCCGTTGCTCTATCAAATTCCTGCGAATTATTCCCCATTAGAGCCGTTTGCGAAATAGGCACAATTTGAGTGTAGGCATCAGCAACTAATTCTGTCAGGATCCCTAATCCAATTCGCTCTTTATGTGTATAGTCTCTATTGAAGGTGGATTTCATATCTGCGTTATTAATTAACATGACAATAGAGCGATAACCACGCTGATCTGTAGGATTCATGTAAACGGCATATTCCGAGCCCTTAAAATAGGCAAGAGCGACCATTTTTGGATCATCTAAGGTATGGGTCTGTAAGGCCCAATGATCAGGTGCATAGGGTGTTGAATAATAGACCTTCTTCAATGATGATTCTTCTTTAGAAACAGCAGGTTTTAAGCGTTCAATCTCGGCACTTAACTCAGTAACAATACTTAAAACTCCCCCAATATTATAATGCTTATGCTTTTTTTTAGACCAATCTATAAATTGGCGAGCAATTTCCAGCGCCTTAGTCCCTCCAAGATCTTTTTTAAGCGCTGCTAAAGCAATGGCTACACGAGGCCCAGTTACTTTCCTTTCAGGCACACCATAATGTGTGAGAATAGTAGGATAGGAGTTCCTTGCCTTATTAAAAAAAGTTAACTCGGTAAAGTCGTCTCTTACTGGAGTAACGCTCATAATTAATGGTTTATTTTTTGCCATGCCTATCAGCCTCCGACTCTTCATTTAATTGACCACTCACAGCGCCTAAATCCTTAACCAGTTTTTTGACCTCTTTAAGGTTAAAGTTTTTATGTTTTTCTGCAGACCACTGTAAAAATTGGTCTGCTATCTTCAGAGCAATGACCTCGCCATGTTTTTCTTTAATTATCATCAAGGCAGCGGCCACTCTTGGCCCAGTAGCTTTTTCCTGCCGCACGCCATAATTCGCCAGGAGCGTAGGATAAATTTTATTTAATTTTTTATTTAGATTGGGATTATCTAAAAAAGTTAAAGACGATCTTGATTCTGGCTTTGGTTTTGATTGTAATTTTGCTTTTTCAATTTTTATGCCCAGCTCATTAACGAGTTCAACCACATCCATAAGATTATATTTTTTGTTTTTTAATTTAGACCAACTTAAAAACTGTTTTGCAACCTTCAGGGCAATGAACTTTCCGTGTTCTTCTTCAATTCGCCTTATGGCAAGGGCTACTCTTGGACCAGAAGCTTTTTTCATTGGCACGTCATGAAGCTGAAGGAGTACTGGATATGCCTTGCCTGATCTATCAGAAAATAGTGAGCCATTTAATCGGGTATTGATAAATTGAACCCCCGATTTTATCCGATAATTGTTAACCATTACCTGCGCATAAGCAGAGGCGTCATTCATTGCATACTCAAGAAACGCTCGGCATTCTGGATTTTTGGCAAAATAAGAGCGCAGATCAACGTCCACATTATACGATTTAAATATCTTTTTTACATCTTCATCATGAAGAACATCGATAACTTCTAGTGTACCGTGATACCCTCTTTTTGCATAAACAGCCACTAACTGAACTAAAAAAAAATTAATATCTCTGTTCAAAATAGGATCATCTCTGTATTTTTCCATATACTTTGTCAGCATTCCAACAATATTGCAGGTATGGCCTGAACTTGATCCAACGTAAGCGGAGCGTTCTCGATTATTTTTCCAAAACCATTGATGTGCACCCTCTTCCTTTTGGGCAACTTGAGACGCATCTACAAGCATATTTCTAATTGGTGGCTGATGATGCGCATCGTGAAACGTGGCCGCTACGCCTGTCATTAAACCACCCGCAGAATTCCAAACATCTTCACCGACATGTTCAGCGGAGGTTTCATGCTTTCTTTCCTTAATTCCTGTAGATGTGACTCTAGCTTCTCTATCGCGTCCTTGATAGGAGTGGCTAAGACCTCTAATTTTTTCAAAATACTTTCGGTCTTCATCACTAAATTTCACTTTATCTTTATAACTATTACAAAAAATGATAATTTTTTTCTCTACTTCCAATGGATTGTCCACACGGCCATGTTCAATACCAAGAAAATACTTGAGAATTTTGTTGACTGAATCCAATGTATCACGTCTTAATAATTCATCATCATACATGTCAACATATATGCCCTCTTTTGGGTTAACTACCGCTAGGGGCAATGTCTGTTGCGAATGGGTCAACCCATTTATGTATTGGGCTAATCGTGTTTCGAAAATACGCCTTGTATTATTAGACTGATGATCTACTTTTCTTAGCCGCTCAGCATGTTTAACAATCGTTAGATATTTTGCCTTATCGCTAGGTATAACACTAGTTTCTTTGCTCAGTGATAAAAAATAGTCCTTTATTTCCTTTAGGCAGCTTTCATAATCAACAAAAAAATAATCAGCGGATAATTTTTGTAAAAATGCTTTTTCAGTACCAGCTCGTGATTGCAATAAACCTATTGTTAGAACAATAAATTCAGATGTATCAACATCCCCTTTGATTATTGAAGACAGGTAATTTTCCATCGAAATGTTGGTTTTCACGTAACGTGGATCACCAATCGCTGGCCTAAACGCTAGGGCTGGTGGATCATAAGATAGATCCGTTAACTGCTCTTGGATATAAGCTTGCTTGTCTTTATCTGTTTTTTCGAGGAGGCTCACACGCAATAATTGCTTGTCTTTCATCGACAGACTAAATCCATCCCTTGATTCCTCAGGAATAGATTGAAATGTGTCCATTAACAATTGCAGTAATACACCCACTTCTTCCTGGGCTAAGCCCTCCTGTAAAGGGAGCATCATGTCCCGATTCAAACGACTATCTGAGCTTTCTTTCCAATCACGAAATATAACCAGGAACGCAGTCTTCTCGGCCACGGAGCGTTTATGAATCGCTTGGCTAATAACCTCGTCAAACAATCCCTCATGTTGAGTAAGCATGGCTCTTAAAAATTGTATTTTTAGTTTTACCTGCTCAGATTTAGGATACAAACTATCTATTGAATGATAAATATTCTTTACCATTATCTCGAACTTAGTAGCATTAAACATATTCACCTACCGTGATTGAATCATTGGCATATATGTTTTATTTTAGAGCAACATTGTTAAATAAATATTAAAATATTGTAAATTATTAGTTAATATTGCGTTAGTTATATGTATTGTGGGTTGTAAAAATGCTTATTTAATTGTTTTCCATGATTATTTTGAGTGGTTCTTGATTTAGATTGACTATAATTAAATTTAAACTATGCTAGAATACAAATTTTGAACAACCAGGTTCCATCCATTTATTATCCATTTAAGAGGTGAGCTCAATGACTGTACGGTATATTAAAAGTAACGAAGCGGACGCTAAACTACTTGAACTTAACCA
>CAXNER010000133.1:0-4623 GCA_964201315.1 Legionellaceae bacterium | reverse complement strand
AGGTGATTGTTGCAATTGTTTTAAGCGATAAGAAAGGTTTTGTTGATGTCTACGTTGGTTACTAAGAAAGTTTTCTAAACTGTCCTTCTTGATGTGAACGAGCGATAACATTGCTTTATTCTGTTGTGTTTGCAACGTTAAATTATCTTTATCCAAGGGGTGTGCCAACGAAAGCTTTGCATCGTTGGTAGCAATCGTTAGGTTTAATTTTTCCTCTGCAAGATACTGAATCAATTTGCCGGAACTATCGTCCGGCAGAGCTATACCCCCGCTTGCCACAAAGAACAAACAACAAAATACAAAAAATTTAATGTTATTTTGTTTGTATGGTCGCTGCAAGTCGGATCCCCAATTCAGTAAGTTGCGTATCACCGACGTTTGCCGGCGCACTTGTTAATAAACAAGATGCTGATTGTGTTTTTGGAAAAGCTATCACATCCCGAATAGACGTTGACGACGTTAACAACATAGCAAGCCTGTCTATGCCGAGTGCAATGCCACCATGAGGAGGACAACCATATTGAAGTGCATCGAGTAAAAACCCAAATTTATCTTTTGCTTCTGTCTCTCCAATACCCAATAACTCAAACACAGCCTGTTGCAGTTCAGGTTGATGGATACGAATTGATCCGCCACCAATTTCATAGCCATTAATAACGATATCGTACGCCTTCGCTAAAGTAGCTGTCGGTGTGGTACGCAGTGATTCCACTGATAAATTTTGTGGAGCGGTAAACGGATGGTGCATCGCTTGAAGCTTATTACTGCCAGCGTCTCCCTCAAACATCGGCCAATCAATGATCCATACCAGTTTCCAACCAGGAACAAGCAAATTGCAATCTTGTCCTAATTTAATCCGTAATGCCCCCATTGATTCGTTAACCACTTTTTCTTTGTCTGCACCAAAGAAAATGACATCCCCAGTTTTTGCATTTAACCTGTCAAGAATAGCATTTAACGTGTCTTCTGAAAGAAACTTTAATATAGGTGACTGCAGGCCTTGCAAGCCTTGCTCTCGGTCATTGACCTTAATATAAGCCAAACCCTTCGCACCATAAATACCAACAAAGTCACCATAACCATCCAACTCTTTACGGGATAATTTGCAACCCTCACTAAGTTTTAAGGCAACTACACGACCGTTGGGATCATTCGCTGCCATAGAAAACACTTTAAAATCACAGTCACGAACCAAATCAGCCATGTCCACAAGCTCTAATGGATTGCGTAAATCTGGCTTATCACTACCAAACCGGCGCATAGCCTCTGCATAGGTCATTCGTGGTAATGTTTCAGGAAGCCTAACGTTAAGAATCTCTAGAAATACCGTTTTCAGTAGGCCTTCAATAAGGTGCAAAATGGCCTCTTCATCAATAAACGCCATCTCAATATCGAGCTGAGTAAATTCGGGCTGTCTATCTGCGCGCAAATCTTCATCACGAAAACAACGAACAATTTGATAATATTTGTCAAACCCAGACATCATGAGTAACTGTTTAAATAGTTGTGGCGACTGAGGCAACGCGTAAAATTGCCCAGGGTGCACGCGCGACGGCACTAAGTAATCACGTGCACCCTCGGGTGTTGCCTTGGTCAGCATGGGTGTTTCAATGTCCATAAACCCTTGCACGTTTAAATGGGTACGTATATGGCGAACCAAATTATGTCGCAAGGTCAAATTATGCTGCATGCCCGCACGGCGCAAATCAAGGTAACGGTAACGTTAACGTAAATCTTCATTAACCGACTGATGCTCATCAGGCAAAAATGGCGGTGTTTGTGCTTGATTTAAAATATCAAGTGCGGTCCCTACAATTTCAATACGGCCTGTTGGAAGCTTATCATTGACCATACCGGACGGACGATGGCGTACTTTTCCTGTAATTCGAACAACAAATTCATGGCGAAGTTTTTCAGCAGAAGCAAACGTATCTGTTAGTTCAGGCTCATAGACAACCTGAACTAACCCTGAACTATCTCGGATATCTAGAAAAATGACGCCACCATGATCACGACGATTATGCACCCATCCGCACACGGTAGTTGTAGTGTCTATCATCGCCTCATTCACATCAGAGCAATAGTGTGATCGCATAAATCCGCCTTATTTTTTAATATCAATTGCCGTTGGGACAACGGGCTGCATCATTCCCAAAGAGATAATGTATTTCAACGCTTCATCAATTGTCATTGATAACTCAACAACGTCAGTTCGAGGAACCATCATCAGAAATCCTGACGTAGGATTGGGTGTGGTTGGAATAAAAATAGACAACATCTCCTCACCCGTGTGTTGATTTACTAACGCATTAGCAACACCCGTTTGAAATGCCATCGTCCATAAACCCTTACGAGGGTACTCTACCAAAAGTACTTTACGAAACGCTTCACTGTTGGTTGCAAAAATCGCTTGTATCACTTGTTTGCTAACATTATAAATTGACCGGACCAATGGGATTTTATCCAAGACCGACTCGCTCCAAATCATAAACCGCTGGCCTAAAAAGTTGGTTGCTACAAGGCCTGTAAGGAGGAGCAAAAATAATGAAAGAACCACACCAAGGCCCGGTAAATGAAACCCAAACAGCTGCTCAGGCTGATAAGCCGCGGGTAAAAGAGAAATGGTTTTATCAAGCAATTCAACAATAAAATTTAAAATGCCTAGCGTCGCCAAGATGGGCAACCATACAACCAAGCCCGCAAGTAAATAACGACGAATAGATGCGCTTTTCAATCCTTTTCACCTTTAGTAGGGACGCTTGAGGTCGTGGTGGATGTTGTTGTAGATTCAGTTGTTTTTTTCGCAGCAGGTAACGTGTCTGTCGATGAGGATGACAATGTCGATTGACCGACGTCGCTTTCTGATTTTTGGGGGGCTTTACCCTTGTCTTTAAAATCAGTGGCATACCACCCAGTTCCCTTCAATTGAAACCCTGCTGCGGAAATTAAACGGATTGCTGTATCCTTCAAACATTCAGGGCATTGTTTCGTAGGTTCCTCGCTTAATTTTTGCAGCAGATCAAATTTGTGATGGCAATCTTTGCATTGATATTCATAAATTGGCATCCGTAAAACTCCATAACAGCAAATGAGTTGTTTTTAAAAGTGATTAAAATAAAAACAATATAACAATGTGCGATTATAGCTAACTATAGGCCCAGGAACAACACCAACCGTCGAGCCTAACCCAGTAACTGTATAATCCCAGCAGAGTTATCGATATGACCGCCATAAGGGATCGTCGCTAATAATGGCAAACCCATCTTTTCTTTTAAGGAGGTTATATTTCCTGGTAGCGCCAACATATGCTCATCGATACAGTTTGCTATCCATCCAACACAACTGATTTCATGAATTTTTAATGCGAACGCCGTTAATAATGCATGGTTTATACAACCCAAGCGCATTCCTACGACTAGGATGACAGGAATTCGACTTAAATTTAAAAAATCGACCCAAGTTTCAGTGTTGTTCAATGGAACCATGAGCCCGCCCGCACCCTCAATCAATAAGTAATCTAGGTCTCTAAACGTCTCGTCATTACAAAAATTGCTGATGGCTGCTGCTGATAGACGCTCACCGAGCTCTTCTGCTGCAAGGTGTGGTGATATTGCTGGTTTAAAACGCCAGGGACAAATGTCATGTTGACTCGCACCATTGTGCTGTTGAAGCTGAACGACATCTTCACTGATTAACCTATTATTCTGTTCCAAACACCCACTAGCTACAGGCTTTATTCCAAAGCTTCGATGCCCTCTTTTTTTAAAATAATCCAGTAATTGGCATGTCACGTAAGTTTTTCCGCAGTCCGTATCGGTACCAATAATGAAATAGCGCTTCACTGTAAAAACTCCTCTAAGGCTATGTTGAAGTCATCAGAATGAGATAAAAATGGCACATGCGCTGCTTTTGAAAATAAAATGTACTTAAAACGAGGATAGGCTGCCTGCATAATTAGCATGGTCTTTCGCGGTATTATCGTATCTAGACGACCAAACATGTACAAAACCGGCATATCAAGATGAACTAAACTTTGACGTAAATCCCAGTTGACGAGCGTATTAAGGCCTTCTTGCAAACCGACCTCGCTGGGTGCTGACAACGGCATAAAGCTAGGCATTTCTGTTTGATCTTGCAACTGGAGTGCAATGAATTGGCGAAGTGTTCCAAGAGGATCTCTTTTCATGTCCTCATAAAACGCTCTGAAAATTTGAATAGCTACACCAGACCAATGATTTTCGCGAATAAAATACGGGGATGAAGAAATATTAATCAAATGAGTTACGCGCTCTGGTACCTCAATCGCAAGCCTTGTCGCATACAACCCTCCCATTGACCAACCAGCAAGCGCAAAGCGTTCTGGTAACTGCTTTAATAGCGTTGATTTAAACACATCCCATTCCATCGGTTGCGTTAAACCAAAGCCTGGTAAATCAACCAAATAAAGTTGGTATTGATTCGTTAATAAAGGCAATAAGGGAGACCAAATTTTAATGTCAAAGCCCCAACCGTGAAATAAAACCAGGGGACGGCCTTGGCCTTCTGTAATGATATGGAGGTTGGTCATTGGTTACCCCCCCTCACCCTAACCCTCTCCCCCAAGGGGGCGAGGGGATCTTTGTT
>CAXNER010000132.1:0-4632 GCA_964201315.1 Legionellaceae bacterium | reverse complement strand
GGCCATGTGTTGCAGTGGTTAGCAGAGGTTAATTGATGTGACTCACAAACTTAAAGAATGGAATATGTATTATTCCGTTAATTGGGGCCGATTGATTAATTGAAGAAAATTTATTCTAGCTGGATGTAACTTAATGCCCGAACTACCTGAAGTTGAAACGATTTTGTGTGGATTGAAGCCTCATTTTGAAGGTGCAACCATTCAAGATGTTGTTGTTCGTTTTCCGACATTGCGTTGGCCAATACCGGCTACTTTAAAAAATGACTTAGTCTTTCAACACATTGAATCCTTGCAACGTCGTGGTAAGTATTTGCTCATGCGAGTCAATTCCGGCACCCTTATTATTCACCTTGGAATGTCTGGCAGTCTGTGTATAGTTCAAAGAACAACGCCTATTAAAGCCCATGATCATGTGGATATCATTTTTTCTGATGAAAAAATATTGCGCTATAATGATCCGCGTCGTTTTGGGGCAATATTATGGACAAAAGAAGACCCATTAGAACATTCATTATTGAAGTCTCTGGGTGTAGAACCATTGCAGTTTGATTTTACGGCTCAATACCTTAAGAAAAAAGCAACTGGTCGGCGGATGCCTATCAAGTCTTTCATCATGGATAGCCATGTGGTTGTGGGTATTGGAAATATATACGCGGCAGAATCATTATTTTTGGCTAATATCCATCCGGCGATGCCTTCAGGGCAACTGACGATAACAGATTGTGAGCGACTTGTAGAATCCATTCAACAAATATTACAATCGGCTATAAACCAAGGTGGCACTACGTTAAAGGATTATGTAAATAGTGACGGTAAGCCCGGGTATTTTAAGCAACAACTAAATGTTTATGGTCGGGCGGGGCTACCGTGCCCTCGATGTCAAAAATCATTACAACGCCTAACGCTAGGCCAACGAAATACTGTTTTTTGTGGGGATTGTCAGCCAGAATACTAATGCCTTGTTGACAATACTAAGTCATTAATAACTTTTCACATTAGTATAAGTATGGCAGGCGTGAGTTTATCAATAAACGATTAAATTATTGGTTAATAATCAAGCATAAAGCGACGAGAAACAACCTTATATGTCAAAGTAGCCTTAAAGCATGCCATTCCTGCAAACATTCAAAGCAGCAGGTCGTGTATTTTTACGTATTTAACCTACTTATTCCCGGAACATTTATGACAACTTTAATGGATTTTGCTAGTGTTTCCCCATTCTCGTTTCCCATTTCTATCTCGTCAACCATCTTTTTTCGTTCGGCTAACAATTTTTTTCGGTCCAAATTATCCTGATTGGGATTGCTGAATAAGCGAAGGCCGTAGTAACCCTTGCTGTAACTTAATTCAGGTAACACATGAAAACGTGCTTCCTTTGTATCCACATGGATAATATTACTGTAGCCTTTTATTGTGATTTCATGAGTAATTTTACTATTAAGGCCAATTTCTCTAATTAATTTTTGTAACAATGATGGCATGAGTTTACGCCTGGATTCGTCTTCGGTAATTTGTATACTCCGCAGAAAGGGATATTTTGTTTTAGTTTCAGGATATAGCGGGCTTGTGCGACTAAACTTGTCTCTTGAAAAATAGCGATTTAATACTTCCAGCTCAGCAAATTCCAATGGTTTACGATCGGTTTTTAAAGTACATAGTGTCAATTTCTTTCCAAAAGCGCTGTGCAACGCCTTTTTCCCAGTAAAAATATTTTGCAAGTTAATTCGATCTTCTGTGCTTAATAGCGCTGAGTCTTTTATAAATATATGCTCATTATTTTGTTTCTCAATGTATTTTATATAACAATTACTGCTATTGTCAGAGGAAGGAAGCACTATAATAAATGTTGCTTGCAAGCCTGTTGTTTTAAGTAATCTTTCGGGGCTCCTTGAATTGACGTCTTTAGTGATGAGAAGGCCATATTTGGAAATTGGCTCACTTGTTTTTTCACGGCTTACTTTTCTGATAATTTCCTTTTCTTCTTCTAGTTTGTATGCCTGTACGCTTTTACAGCCAAATAAGGTTAGACGATTAATCAGTGGAAAATCTTCGAGTAGTTTAGCTATATCGCTAGTTGTAAGTCCCGCTATTTTTTCTACTCGCACGTTGGCGTGTCCGAGTATGAAAAAATGTACTTTATGATTATGTTCTTGCATCATTTGCACATCGGTGAGTAATGTAGTTAGGTCTTCTGTAGCGATAGACGTTATTTTCCCTTTGCGCTTAGGCGCATTTGCGTAAACAGCTCGTACATCACTAAGTTCTTTGTCTTCTAAATCTTGTTTATTAAAAACAATAATATGCTCAACACGGGCTAAAAATGTTGCAACAATGGCTTTTTCATGAGGAGGAAAATAGACGTGTGACATATAGTTTTTTTCAAGATAATCCTCTGCTTGTCCTGTTTCAATCAGCTGCTGTCGTAAATCCTCCTCCACAAATGCCAATGAAAAAATATTGTTTTTAACAGCCGCTAGACAAACATCCACGTCATTTTGAGCAGCAAATATATATTCCAAGGCTAAACCGTCGAGTGATACTGCAGTAAGAAATATTTTTTTATTAATCTCGTAAGGCAAGTAACGCCTTACATATTGCACAGCAAAAGGGGTTTTTTTTACTGCTTCAATGCACACAGCTTCATAACCACTAGTAAGTTTAGGGACATACTCCAAAGCAAAGCCATTCTCCTGCACGGGCGTTAAATAAAAATCATACGGAAATTCTTCATCCACATAACGTAAAGCCAATCCATCTTTTCTAAGAACCCTTAAGCAGAATTCTTTGTAATTCTCTATTTGTGTGAATTGACCATCAGTAATGCAATGATTTAGGACCGTATTCAATATACTCGTGTTGTCTGTCTTGATGCCTTGGTATATAAATGCAATTTGATCGGCATTAAATAAACCCTGCAATTTTGTCGAAACTTGTTCCCGGGACATCTCTTTTTTAATGATGATTTTAATCATCTGAACCAGGTTTTGGGTACGTATCATGGGTGCTCCTGACATCTAAGCCGAACTTAATGCCGCTAATTGTAACACAAGGTTCATTTATGAGTCATATATGGGTTGTAAATGGGTTTGTATTAAAAATTTAACCAAGATATACAAGACCATAAATATTCGCATTAATTGACTAATTGATCAAAATTTATTAAAATAGCAACAATTTTGAATCATCTGTTGTTTTAATTAATTGGAAGCTAAATGAATTATTTATCTACCTTGGCGGTTTTTTTTAGTTTGTTCATCGGGGGAATTGCAAATGCAACGCCTGTAAAAATGCGCGATAAGATAGGTCAGATGCTAATTATTGGTTTTGAAGGGAGCCGGGTTGATACAAATTCACCGATTATTAAAGCTATCCAGGATGAAAATATTGGTGGGGTGATTTTGTTTGATTTTAATCCAAAGACTACTAATTTTGATAAAAACATTGAAAGCCCGTTACAAGTGCGCCAGTTAAATTATGATTTACAACAAGCCAATACATCAGCGCAGACTAAATACCATCGACGCTTCTTGCCTTTATTGATTTCTATTGATTATGAAGGCGGTGAGAGGGGAACCCGATTAAATCCGATGAAAGGTTTTCCTGAAACGTCATCCGCAGAAATGGTTGGTAAAATTGGCGTGCCTTTGGCAAACAAAAATGCTGAGGCTATGGCAACTACTTTGCAAAACCTAGGGTTTAATTTAAATTTTGCGCCTGACATGGATGTAAATGTAAATCCTGATAACCCCATTATTGGTAAATTGGGTCGAAGTTTTTCCTCAGATCCCAATGATGTTGCAATTTATGCAGGAATTTATTCACATCATTTTTTATACCATAAGATTCAATGTGCCTATAAGCATTTTCCAGGGCATGGGAGCGCTACAGCTGACTCACATTTAGGTTTTGTTGACATAAGCAACACATGGAAGCCAGAAGAGCTTGAGCCTTATGTACAATTAATAGGGCAAGAACAATCTTGCGATGTGGTCATGACGGCACATTTGGTGAATCGTAAGCTTGATGAGTCTGGTCTTCCAGCGACCTTGTCTTATAAAGTGATCACTACCCTTTTACGCGAAAAATTGAAATTTAATGGTGTTGTGATCACAGATGACATGCAAATGAAAGCCATTACTAATCACTACACGCTTGAAAGAGCCGTCACCCTCTCAATCAATGCCGGCGCGGATATGCTCATATTTGGTAATCAATTAACTGATGTGCCACAAGACCCTAAAGCAATCATTGATATTATCGAAGAAAAAGTACAATTAGGCGAGATTAGCGAGCAGCGAATTAATGAGGCCTATCAACATATTATTACGATGAAGAAAACACTTTGATAAATCATGTCGACAAGCGAATCGATAAAAATCGAGTAGAAAGTAGTATTGAGGAATCCGTCGTAAGCTACGCGACTGAATACCAAGCACATGGTCAGTTACGGAGTAGTAATGAGCTGAGAAAATAAGGCGTTTTTGTAACTGCGAGTAGTGTTAGAGGTGTATGGGTTCGGCATAAATTAGTGAACTTTAAAGACCGACTAAAAGGCATTTGTGAACGCTTCCATAAGACGATTTTACAGGCGTTTTATCAAGTAACATTTCGTAAGAAAATCTATGAAACGAT
>CAXNER010000131.1:0-4633 GCA_964201315.1 Legionellaceae bacterium | reverse complement strand
TAGGAATATGGCCTGAAGACCATTCATTGTCTTCACGAACATCAATGAGGAAAAAGGGCTCATGATGGTCAATTTTTTCTTTTAAAGTCCGAGAAGTAATTTCCTTGATGCGTTTTTTAGACTCAGCTACCAACGTTAAAAAACATGAGGAATGTTGTTTCATTGTATTTCTCCCTAATTTTCTAATCTAATTGTATAATATATTTTGTGAGTAACGTCCATAAATGCTCAATACATGAGACTGTTATCTATTGATGAAGAAGGAATACATTATGTTTTTAACACGTTGCAATATTGATAAAACTGATCGCATTAATCGGTCTGTGATTGGTGCAATATTACTCATTGCTGCAATCATTGGTATGGGCCGGGTATTTTATATGGTAATGGGACTTATTTTAATTATTGAAGGCTTGATTGGTTGGTGTTCTATTCCTTTTATTATTCGTAAAATTAAAAAAAAGTAGCCTCAGAATCATTAAAGTAATGATTTTTTATACTTGAAACCCATTCGGGCTGAGGACTCGTCCACACTCATTCTCAAAGAAAATATGTTTAACCTATTGAATTATAGTCGGTTGAATTTTAAATGACCGATTAATGTTTAAAACCTTAGAAAGCCAGGGAGGGCTTTCGAGAGCAGCATGGATGCGTATAGCGTGTTTTAAACATTAATCGGTCATTTAAAATTCAACTCACTATACAAAAAAACTACGATTAACTATAACGGCTCGCAATCAGCGCACAAATCTAGCTCAACACAATGCGAATGAAATTCATTGTTTGCTCACTTTAATTGCCCCTTGAAAGAGGGTGCAGCAAATATTTATTTAAAAGTATTGTTGATGTATAGTTGCATTCGACACAATGGCTCTGTACGTTCACGACTAAACACTGCAAACTGGAGGCATTCCTCCGAGCCAACAAATGGCACGAGTTGCCAAAGTACACAAGGATGGTGTTGAATGGCTGTAATTGCAACAAATAATAGAGTCGCGTTACTGGGTATTCTGTTCGACAATTTATCAAGCACCACACTTGTAGCCAGACCTAATTTAATTTTTAAAAACACCTTAAGCCGCATTTATCCTAATGTCATCACGTTAAGTGCAGGACCCACTTGGGCATATAGTGGTGAGACACAAACCTTCTATGTATCCCCCTTTATTCAAAAAACCTTCACAGCAAATAAATCGACCAATACCCTATTTGATGGGGAGTTGTTTCTTAGGTGGGGGATTATCGTTAACTCACCTTTACACCAATGTGCTTCAATGTAGTTTAAGTTATTGTGCTTAAGGATAAACGCATGAAAAAAATAAATCTTTCTTGGGCGGTTGGCGTCGCTGTTTTTGCCATGAGCATGTCCTCTTGGGCAGACCCACTATTGTCGCTTGTGCCAATAACGCCCACAACCATAACGGTTCCTTCCAACGCCACTGCCACTATTCAATACACGGTCACCAATAATTCTAGGGCACACACCCTCATGATGGTACCGATTGCAGGGATTTCTCAAACGATCACGGGCGCGGGTATTTGTACCAATCCTTTTACACTGACAGGGGGTGCTTCATGCACGCTATCATTGCAAGTCAACGGGAGTGATGTCACTACAACTATTAATAGCGGCCCGAAGGTTTGTCAGCAAGGGGTTAACGGACAGCCTGACCTGCAGCAGTGCTATCAGCCAGCAACTCAAGCGGCGAGCTTGAATATTACGCCGTCAGGAGCCGCTTTGGTTTTAGGGGATTCTTTTGGTGGTGGGACGGTTGCGTGCCTTGGTGGGGCGCCTTATTTAAATCTGATTGCGGCCAGCACTAATAATAGCGACAGTATACATTGGTTCAATGGCGCTATTAGTACGACAGGCGCTACGAATGTTTTTGATGGGCTTACTAATACAAATACCATCGTAATCTCTCAAGGCGAGGTTATTATTGATTATGCGGCAGGACTATGTCAGCAATATGCCGGTGGTGGTTATCATGATTGGTTTTTGCCCGCTAAAGGCCAGCTGAATTGCCTTTATAACAATAGAGAGGCGATTACTAACTTCGAGCCTTTCGACTACTGGAGCTCTACTGAGTCCAATCGGGGCAGCGCGTGGCTCCAGAACTTCAACAATGGCAACGAGTATGATACCTACACGGGCTTCACTTTTCGCGTTAGGTGTGTGCGGGCTTTATTACTTTAGCCCTTTCCTTCGCATCCCCTTAATGTTTGCAACCGTATAATGTCCAAGCGGAGTTCCATGCATAACCGGTTGCTGGCGCGTAGTAAGCACTTGAAGCACTGTTACACCATGGAGCAACTTGGTCTGAAATACATTGATACATATTACCATTGCTTGCGGTCACTACCGTGCCGCCCACATAAGTTCCTAGATTATTTGGATAAAGTATAGGTTTTGTTGGACAACTTGGCACAGATCCGGTGCCGGCGCCTGTACCACCGCCGCCAGTGCTGGCACTTGAGGTGAGATCGGTTGTTGTCGTTAATGAGAGGTTGGTCTTTAAGGCAGATTCAAGATTAGTAATGGCTGTTTCTAAGATCATATATATAGTTGCTCGCTGGGTCGCATCACTTAAATCAAGAATGGCAGCATCGGCAACTTGCGCCTTTGTTAAAGCGGCACTAAAAGCTGTATTAGCTTGATCTGCAGAAATATAAACATACTTACCGCTAGCATTTACATAGGCTAATGTTTGGAAAACACTGCTAAATACACTGCCCAAATTAGTCATGTTAAATGCGACATGATTATTTGTCGCGGGTACTAAAGTCGAACGATTATACAATTCATCCAAATAAAAACGTACTTGATATGGGTATTCATTATATGAACTACCAGAAGCAGTATTATAGTTATTGTATTTAGCTAAAAATGCAGTTGGCGTACTGTTAATGCAATCTGTGGTTGAAGAACCTACCAAGCCGCCAAAGAACCCTTGGTTGTAGGCATAATTAGTTATGATATCTAATGGATTACCACTGATTGAAACTAGATTTTTCATGCACTTTGAGTAATTTGGAGCCGCACTTGAGATATAACCTTGACTGCCATTTTCAAGCGCTTCTAAAGCGCGTAAATCATTCAAGTGGAAATAAGCTGTTAACACTGGCCCATAATATTTGTTATTAAATTGTGCCGGTGTCGCCATGGTTCCTTGTGACGCTTGTTGAGCGATGGTGTAGCCGATATTTTTCTGAATGGCCACATAATTTACCAATGAATAGCCACTTGGCGTATACGAACCTCCTACCATATCTTGAGCATAACTATTAATTTGATAAGGCCCCCCTTGCCCACTTCCCATCACAGCAGCTTGCTGGCTTGAAGGGTCAATTAAAGTACTTGATGGAGTGTACAATTGAGTTTCTAGATTTTCCTGCAGTAATTGCGCGAAAATCGTGCCATACATATAGTCCTTATAGAATTGCATATTTGGAAAACTTTCTACAATCATATGTCCAAGTAAAACACCCGCAATATAATTCGACATAATCAAATCAGTGTAGGTATCGCCAGACAAATTCATCGAGTCTCCCAGATTGAAAGCACTGATAGACGTTTGCGGAACATAAGCATGAAAATACAGAACACCAGCCGAGGTTGTTTGTGCTGGTGGGGGCGTGTTATTTCCAGGTTGGATTGGATTGATAACAGGCGGAGCACTCCCATGGCCGGCAAGCGTTAATCCGGTTAATGCAGTGCCATTTGTGTTATAACCAAATGTTCCTGACGCTTGGCCGCTTGCTGGCAAGCTTGCGCTTGTAGTTAGCGTTATTTGCATTGCATACGCATTGCCATTAACTTGTGCAGCCGTGGCAGTGGTGCTTGCCCAAGATGGGTAACTAACATTATTCAAATTAAAATTTGCAGCGTTTAGGGCTTGATTCGCTCCCAGCGTTAATTGCAAACCGTTTACACTTTGGGGCGTCGTACAAGTATTCGTAAGGGTAAATGCACCAGAAACCCACCAAGTACTAACACTCGGGGTGAACGTTGTAACAGAAATACAAGAGGGTGTGCTTGTCGCTGCCATGAGCGTGAGAGGGGTGGCGGCAAGTAATAGTTCACATAATAAAAGGCTAGCAACACATGTTAATTTAGGACGCTGCTGAGTACACATTATAGAAACCCATAATCATATTGATTCTGTATAAATTATAGACAATTAGTGCGGGATAGCCAATTTTACGATTATAAACGAGTTGCCTTAGTAATAATGTTACCGACTATAAAAAATGAATGGCTTGAAGCGTACCTGAGCCTGTTGGCGCTAAGGATCTTACTAAACACATGGGTGTGATCTCAGGGCAAAATCACGAGTGACTATGATTCAATCTAAATGCCGACGTCCCGCTTTATGCGCGGGATCCAGCGATGTTGCTAAATTCCTGGATCCTGCGGCCTTATCATTACTCACAAGCCTGTTAGATAGGGTTAATTTGACGTTTCTAGTTAATAGAGGCATGTATGATCGCTTGTGCGTCAGGGTCCTGTCACGGTAGTGATTGCTTTCCATGCTCGCAGGCTGCGTGTGAAAAACAATCACCACCGCGCCACCCTTCCTGTTAGATCGATCGCATGCTAAATCGTAAATCCACTCAATGGAAGGGTGGCGCG
>CAXNER010000130.1:0-4641 GCA_964201315.1 Legionellaceae bacterium | reverse complement strand
TGATACAATCATTGGCAGCGCGATCTATACACATTTGTTGGCTATCTTCATTATTATCGATAACCACTTGAGGAATATCGGCCGCCTCTACACACATAGATATACAAGCAAATAAGGTGAGGAGAGTTAATCGTTTCATATCTACGCCTCTTAGCCGTTTTGGTAGTTTTAATTATAGTAGATAAACATGAATTGTATTGTTGTTGACGAGACACTGATCTCCATTGTGTCGATAAATCAAACGACACAATGGACCGGTTATTGTTAACGAAGAATTCTATACATCGGAATAACAGTATGAATAATGCCGAAAAACTGCAAAACGTATATAACCAAAACAATCATTACCAAAATATTCAGCAAACTCTTAACAGCCATTGGCAATGGAATAAACATGGTAACTAACCACAACACCAATCCGAAAACGATAATATTAGCGAATAGATTCAGTAAGTCGTGCATAAATATCCTTATAAGTGAACACACCAATATTATATCATTTTTTGTAAGGCCACAAACAACCCGACAAACCATGACAACTTGGTCAAATTATGACAACGTCAAGCTTGCCAGTTGTTGAGTATCTAATTCAATGACTTTTCCCAGTCGATCAATAAGCTCTAATCGGTTATTGAAATAACTAAACTGACCAACAAGCGCGTAATCACTACTCTTGATAAGTTTAGTGTACAATAGTTTAGGTGTTGTATAACGTTCATCAACTGTAAATGGTATTGTAAATAGTGATGCATACTCGCCATCACCTCTTGACTGCAATAGTTTTTTACCGATGTCAGACTCCCTCCAACCATCAATGAGTACTTCGTCTGCATACTCTTCAAAACATTTACCCTTGTATTTTTTGAAAGGAAGAGTAAGTTTGTTTCCTTGCTTAACAATAGGCGCGAGAACAGCAGCCTGGTATGCACAAACCAATACTGGTGTGCATCGTTGACCTTTGCTAACAGCGTACGGGCTTGATATAGTCGCTCGGCTTGCAAATTTGATAGCCCTTCTTAATGCCTCCTCACCCATCTCTATAAGTTTTGGTTGCCTTGCCAAATCTGCCATATCAATTGACGCTCTGGGCTCTAGGTATGGCGTTGCCGGACCTGATATATTGGCTGCTTCGTTGGTGTAAAAATTTCTTAAATCTTGAGCTTGGCGATCAGCCCAAAAGCGATTAGGGTAGGTTTTTAGGTATTCAGCTCTAGAATAAAAGCGCGCTGATAGAGCCCAATTTCGCATAATATCGGCGGCAGCATGAGGCAATGAGGGATCGCCTGTATACCTAAAAACCATGCATTTTCCTAAGGGTAATTTTGTAAGACGTACGCCTGGCAAACGATATCCTTCACGGACCGAATGGCCTAGAGGATGAGAACTGCCTTTGATCCATAACATACTATGCCCAGGTTCAAATTTATTTTTATGAAATGGAAAAAAATCTGATTCGATTGGGTCTTCATAAGGATTTTCGTGAATTAAAATATCACCGTGTTTAAGTTCCAAGGCGGTTTCAATTATTTCTTCAATCGGCATTAACTTGTTCCATTCTACATGTATTTTGATTGTTAATTGTACACTCAATTTATATGTAAAAAAATAGCGCATTTTCAGAATTATGAAAATGCGCTATTTAATTTTGCAACCCAATATCACTGGAGGGCGATGTTGGGTTGCAAAAAGAAGCAACCAACCTTCTAACCGTGGTTTCGGTGTATCACAAAATTTAGGTTTTTAAACATCATGACGCAATAATCATCGTTGCGATATGGGCTAATTTTTGCTCCAGATCATCTGGCACAAGCCCTCCGCCCTGGGCCATGTCGTCTCTCCCACCGCCTTTGCCACACAAATGTTTTACAAGTTGGGCTGCCGTAGGAACTGTTCCAAGAATATTTTTACTAACACCTGCCACAACGTTGATTTTATTTTGAGAAACAGAAAGCAACACAATGACTGCTGAATCTAAACTTGATTTTAGTTGATCAAGTAACGCTCTTAAGCCCTGACCATCAAGATTATCCAGTTGCTTCACCAACAAATTAACATCACCTATTTTTTGTACCTCAGCCAGTAAAGCATTCCCAGATTGTGCCGCCTGCTTTAATTTAAGGTGCTCCAACTCTTTTTCTTGACGTTTTGCATCATTCAAAAACTGTGACAACTTGTCAGCTACATTGCTTGATGTGGTTTTAAGTTGTAGCGCAATTTCGTCAAGCAGAGCTGTCTGTGCGTGCACCCACAATACCGCATAACGCCCAGTCGTAAGTTCAATGCGCCTAATGCCACTTGCAACACCATACTCAGCCGTGACTTTGAAAAGACCAATATCACCGGTTCGCCTAGCATGCGTGCCGCCACATAATTCTTTGGAGAAATCACCTAACGACAATACACGAACAACGTCTGTGTATTTTTCACCAAACAAAGCAACCGCTCCACTGTGTTTTGCATCATCTATGCTCATCAGTGACGTTATCACCTCATCATTGGCACGAATTCTATCATTCACAAGGGTTTCTAACTGTTGAAGTTGGCCTAGCGTCAATGCTTCGTTATGCGAAAAATCAAAACGTGCACGTTCAGCATCCACCAACGAACCTTTTTGTTGAACATGTTCACCTATGATCGTTTTTAATGCGGCATGCAATAAGTGAGTTGCGGTATGATTCAAGCGAATCGCGTCACGACGTTCTGTATCAACTTTCGCGCTAACAAGCTCCTCAAGCTGCAACTCACCCTCAATCAGCTCACCATAATGAACAATAGCTTGTCCTGATTTTTGCGTGTCATCCACACGAAAGGTCGCTTTTTTCCCAACAATATGGCCACGATCACCAACCTGGCCACCACTCTCAGCATAAAAAGGTGTGGCTTCTAGCACGATGGCCGCTTTGGTGCCTACAGACAACTGATTAATGTTGTTGCCATCAGCAAGCATTGCTATCACTTTACTTTGCAAAACGTCCTCGTCATAACCACAAAAAACAGACGCCACGTTCAGTTGTTTTGGTGTCGAGTAATCAACATTAAAATGACTTGCCGATTGTGATTTTTCGCGCTGTTGTTGCATGCACTCGTCAAACCCTTGCATATCAACATATAAGCCATGCTCGCGTGCAATGTCTGCTGTCAAATCTAGCGGGAAACCATACGTATCATACAATTTAAAAGCAATATCGCCAGCTATTTCTTTACCCTTTAAGGCATGGATCTGCTCTTGCAACAAGCGCAAACCCTGTTCCAACGTTCGAGCAAACTGATTTTCTTCTTGCGCCAAAATTCGCTCAATTTGAGCTTGATTAACAATTAATTCAGGGTAAGCATCACCCATGACAGTAATCAATGGCAAAACCAACTCGCAGAAAAAAGGCGTTGGTAATCCCAATTTATTTCCGTGACGAACCGCGCGCCTAATAATGCGTCGCAACACATAACCGCGCCCCTCGTTGCTCGGCAGGACACCATCAGTAATCAAAAATGAACAAGCTCGAATATGATCTGCAATAACGTTTAACGAATGATTTTTAAGGTCGACTTGTTTTGCAAGTTTTGCGATGGCACGAATCAAATGTTGGAACCTATCAATCTCATAATTAGTATGGACGCCTTGTACCACTGCAGCGATGCGCTCAAGCCCCATACCTGTATCTACAGATGGCTTTGGCAATGGATGAAGATGGCCTGCTTTATCACGGTTAAACTGCATAAACACTAAATTCCAGATCTCAATGTAGCGATCACCATCCGCTTCAGGAGTGCCTGGCGGTCCCCCAGGAATATCTGCACCGTGATCATAAAAAATTTCCGTACAAGGCCCGCAAGGTCCTGTATCACCCATCGACCAAAAATTATCTTTCTCACCACAACGTGAAAATCTCTCCGCAGAAACGCCCATTTCATTAAGCCATATATCGGCAGCTTCGTCGTCATCCTGATACACAGTGATCCACAAACGCTCGGCAGGCAATTTCAAGACACCTGTTAAAAATTCCCAGGCATAGGCAATGGCGTCGCGTTTAAAATAGTCACCAAAACTAAAATTACCGAGCATTTCAAAAAATGTATGGTGCCTCGCTGTGTACCCTACATTCTCTAAATCATTGTGTTTGCCACCAGCGCGCACACAGCGTTGGGCACTGACGGCCCGGCTGTAGGGTCGTGATTCAATACCCAAAAATGTATCCTTAAATTGCACCATACCAGCATTGGTGAACAATAAGGTTGGATCATTTGAAGGCACTAGTGAACTGGACGCCACAACGTGGTGACCACGTGTCGCAAAAAAATCAATAAAGGCTTGTCTTATTTCAGAACTTTTCATGTTTTTACAACTTTAATCGTTAGTATTAAAAACCATTGTTATGGTATCCGTAGAGAACCCGCGATAGAGCAAAAAATGCTTTTGTTTTTGGAGGGCCTCATAGGACTGCGCCCCTTCTTCATTGTATTTTTTCTTCCATACCCCAATAGCGTGCGACAACCAATTGTCTTGCTCTTGCTGCAACGCCGCATCAACAAGCTCGTTATCAATGCGAAGATGTTGTAACTCTAGACGAATCCTCACAGGCCCATAGCCCTGACGAATACGCGTTCGAGTGATATTTTCAACAAAACGTGCATCACTTTGTAACC
>CAXNER010000129.1:0-4646 GCA_964201315.1 Legionellaceae bacterium | reverse complement strand
AAACACCAGCACCGCTGCGCGGTGAGATTATTCGCCAGATTGGACTGGCATTGCGTGAGCAGAAAGATAACCTCGGTAGCTTGGTGTCACTCGAGATGGGCAAGTCCAAACAAGAAGGGGATGGCGAGGTGCAAGAAATGATCGACATTGCAGATTTTGCTGTTGGTCAGTCACGGATGTTGTACGGGAAAACGATGCATTCCGAGCGCCCCAAACACCGAATGTATGAGCAATGGCATCCCTATGGCATTGTCGGCGTTATTTCCGCATTTAATTTTCCAGTCGCTGTCTGGGCTTGGAATGCATTTATTGCAGCTATTTGTGGGAATGTAACACTCTGGAAGCCTTCGGCAAAAACACCGCTGTGTGCAATAGCTGTTCACCATATTTGTCAGAAGGTCTTAAAGCAAAATAAGTGCCCTGATATTTTTGCGTTGATCATTCCTGAGTCACATGAAATTGCAGATGCGATGGTCAATGATCCACGTCTTCCCTTGATATCTTTTACAGGGTCAACGGCTGTAGGCAGACAGGTAGCGACCAACGTGGCCGCGCGCCTTGGTCGAACGATTTTAGAGCTCGGTGGAAATAACGCCATCATCGTCGATGAGTCTGCTGATTTACAATTGGCCATTCCCGCGATTGTTTTTGGCGCGGTAGGCACAGCAGGGCAACGTTGTACATCGACGCGACGTTTGTTTGTACACGAATCCTTATATACAGATGTTGTGAAGCAATTAAAGCATGCATATGCTCAAATCACGATTGGCGATCCCTTAAATAGCAAACATCTCATGGGGCCATTAATTGACGAAAAAGCCGTCATGGACTTTACAAAAGCCATTACACGCATAACAACAGCAGGGGGTAAAATTGAGTTTGGTGGCGATATTATTCATAAGCCAGGGCATTTTGTACAGCCCACGCTTGTGGCAGGCTTGGACAATCATTGTGACATTGTTCAAGAGGAAACCTTTGCACCCATTCTTTATGTGATGTCCTACCGAACATTAGATGACGCAATTGCATTGCAAAATGGGGCTCCACAAGGCTTGTCGTCTGCGTTATTTACCCAAAATGTAAAACACGCTGAACATTATTTGAGTGTAATTGGCAGTGATTGCGGGATCGCCAACATTAATATTGGTACATCTGGGGCTGAAATCGGTGGTGCATTTGGTGGGGAAAAAGACACTGGAGGTGGGCGTGAGTCTGGCTCTGATGCATGGAAGGCCTATATGCGTCGTCAAACCAATACGATCAATTGGGGGGATACGCTGCCCCTCGCTCAGGGGATAGTGTTTGAATTTTAAATCTTATGCAAGAGGAGTTGATGATGCAGGAACCATTTTTTGTTAAAAAAGTCGCTGTACTCGGTGCGGGCGTTATGGGGTCGCAAATTGCGGCTCACTGTGTAAATGCAGGGATAGAAACATTGTTGTTTGATTTGCCAGCGAAGGAAGGTGGGCACAACGCCATAGTGGACAAAGCGATTGCAAATTTGACAAAATTAAAACCCACGCCATTGGCTACAACAGACACCGCCTCATTACTAAAAGCTAGAAATTATGACGATAATTTATCAGAGCTTTCAACGTGTGATGTGATCATTGAAGCGATTGCTGAACGGCTAGATTGGAAAGAAGCACTGTACCAACGTATTTCTCCTTATTTAACAAAAAATTCAATATTGGTGAGCAATACTTCGGGTTTAAGTATCAATACGCTTGCCAGTGTCCTGCCAGGGATTCATCACGAGCGTTTTTGTGGCGTTCATTTTTTTAACCCACTGCGGTACATGCATTTGGCTGAACTTATCCCCGCGGAGAAGACCTCGCCAGAACTGCTGGACAACTTAGAAGGTTGGTTAACCAGTAGGTTAGGAAAAGGTGTGGTACGAGCAAAGGATACGCCGAATTTTATTGCGAATCGGGTCGGTGTTTTTTCATTGCTTGTAACATTGCATCACGCAGAAGCATTAGGTTTGGGTTTAGATGAGGTAGATGCGCTGACGGGTGCTTTGTTGGGCCGGCCAAAATCTGCAACATTTCGCACCATGGACGTGGTCGGGTTAGACACCATGCAGCATGTGGTCGCGACCATGGAGCAACAATTAGCAGATGATCCTTGGCACAAGATTTTCGTTTTACCAACGTGGTTAACAGGATTAATCAAGCAAGGACATTTGGGGCAAAAATCGGGCCAGGGAATTTACCGTAAAAATGGTAAAACGATCGATGTCTATGACGTGTTGCAAGGTGATTACCGCGTAGCTAACGGTGAAGTAAGTGATGATGTTAAAGCCATTATGAAACAATCAGATCCTCGTCTTCGCATGCAAGGTCTCGTTGCATCAAAACACCCTCAAGCGCAATTTTTAGTCGCATGTTTCCGGGATTTATTTCACTACTGTGCTTATCATTTAGCGGATATCGCTGATACCGTTCGTGATGTGGATTTAGCAATACGGTGGGGTTTCGGTTGGCAAGCCGGGCCATTTGAATCGTGGGAATCCGCTGGTATCGCTGAAATGAGAACGCTTATCGAGCAATCCATTGCCGATGGTGTCTCGATAAGTCATGCCGCTTTACCGTCTTGGCTCCTGACGCAAAAGCACTTTTATTGTGAAAAAGGTGCATTTTCACCTAAAAATGACACGTTTAAAATGCGCAGTCAATTGCCTGTTTATCAACGTCAATTTTTCCCTGATAGGGTGCAAGGTGGGGCTAAGTTTTTTGTGAAAACCTTGTTTGAAAATGATGGTGTTTGTCTGTGGTCTTTAGAAGATGACATCGCTGTGGTTAATTTAAAAAGCAAGGCGAACACGATTGGTCAATCTGTTATAGATGGCCTTAATGAAGCATTAACCATTGCCGAGCGCCAGTGTCAGGGATTAATTGTTTATCAGCATGATGCAAACAACTTTTGTTCTGGGGCCGATTTGAGGAGTGTAGCGGCACTTATAGCAGCCAATAAAATGGCTGCGCTAGATACCATGATTAGTGATTTTCAACACCTTGTAATGCGTGTGAAATACAGTCACATTCCAACGATAGCAGCACTTCGTGGGCGCGCTTTGGGTGGTGGATGTGAGCTAATGTTGCATTGTTCTAGTGTGGTTGGGGCGTTTGAATCCTATCCAGGTTTAGTCGAGGTGGGCGTTGGTTTAATTCCCGCTGGCGGTGGTTGTAAAGAAATGGCCAAACGCGCAGCGTTAAGGTCACAGGGACATGATTTAATGGCATTTATACGGCCTTATTTTGAGCAGATTGCAATGGCAACCGTCGCTGGCAGTGCTCCTGATGCATTACAACGAGGATATTTGCAAGACAAAGATTGTTGGGTGATGCATAGCGATGAAGTGCTTTTTGCAGCCGTTGCCAAAATTAAAGCCATGCAAGCGGCAAATTATAGTCCCCCTTTACCAGCGCTTTTCCCAGTGGCTGGGCGCGAGGGGCATGCATGCTTGCAAGTTGGACTGGTTAATTGGCTTGAAGGGGGCTTCATTTCTCAGCACGATTACTTCTTAACAAATTTACTGGCAGGGGTAATCTGTGGTGGTGATGTTGATGAAGGCACACTGGTTGATGAGGCTTGGATGTTGCGCTTGGAAAAAGAAGCCTTTATGACCTTAGCGGCAACCCCACTGTCACAAGCACGAATTGGTTATTTGCTAGAAACGGGCAAACCATTGCGCAATTAAGGAGAAGTATGATGACAAATGTATATGTAGTTGACGTGTTGCGCACCCCAGTTGGTAAGGCTACTAGAGGTGTTTTTAAGCATACATTGCCTGATTCACTGCTGGCACACACGATAAAAAGTTTAAAGGTACGTAACGCATCGGTTGATTGGCAGGCCATCGGTGATGTGGTTATAGGTTGTGCCATGCCCGAGGCCGAGCAGGGCATGAACGTTGCGCGTATTGCCTCATTATTGGCTGATTTGCCAGAATCAGTGCCTGCAATGACTATTAATCGGTTTTGTTCCTCCGGTGTACAAAGTATAGCGACTGCGGCCGCCACGATTGCAGAAGGGGATATGACGCTTGCTTTAGCCGGTGGTGTGGAGAGCATGTCGATGGTGCCGTTAGGGGGTAATAAGTATACAGCCAATCCTGATATATTCACGAACGAGCACATTGCTATTGCCTATGGCATGGGGATCACTGCTGAAAAAGTTGCTGAACGCTGGAAAATCACACGTGAACAACAAGATGAATTTGCGGCAGAAAGTCATAAAAAAGCTATTGCTGCGCAAAAGAGGGGTGATTTTAAGGCTGAAATTTCTCCCATAGAAATCACAGTAAGGCAAGCGTGTTTAAAATCATCAACCCTTCATTGTGAGTCACGTTTAATCACTGAAGATGAGGGTCCTCGTGCGGACACCTCCTACGAGGCTATTGCTCGTTTAAAGCCTGTTTTTGCGGCCAGAGGCACCGTTACCGCTGGAAATAGCTCACAAACCAGTGATGGTGCGGGCATTGCTTTATTAGCAAGCGAAGGTGCTTTAAAAGACTATAATTTACAGCCGATAGGTCGATTGCTCAGTTTTGCAGTTGTAGGAGTGCCTCCTGAAATCATGGGTATTGGGCCCGTGCATGCAATTCCGCTTGCTTTGAAAAAAGCAGGCCTTACTATCGACCA
>CAXNER010000128.1:0-4681 GCA_964201315.1 Legionellaceae bacterium | reverse complement strand
TGCTTGGGGAAGCTTGCTGCCTTGAGTCTGATGAAGGCAATACATGTCCCGGTGAAAAATCATCAACCTCTACCCGCTCAATACGCTGTTTGATAAGTTTTTCGATGTCTTGTAATTGCTTAATTTCATCGGCACTTACTAAAGAAATTGCCTGTCCAACAGCACCAGCTCGACCTGTACGCCCGATGCGATGCACATAATCTTCTGCAACATTAGGCAAATCAAAATTCACAACCATTGGCAAGTGATCAATATCAATCCCACGAGCAGCAATATCTGTCGCTACCAAAATCCGAACTTTGCCTAATTTAAAATCAGATAACGCTTTCGTTCGTTGGGATTGACTTTTATTACCGTGAATTGCAATGGCATCAATTCCGTCCAAGGCTAAGGTCTTAACCAATCTATTCGCCCCATGTTTGGTGCGTGAAAAAATTAATGCCTGATCCCAACTTTCAGAGCGAATAAGATGACTCAATAACTCTGATTTACGGCCTTTATCAACAGGATGAAGTTTTTGAGCCACAGACACTGCCGCAATATTTCGTGGCGCAACACTAATTTCCACCGGGGTTTTTAACAAGTCTTTTGCTAGTTGACTGACTTCATTTGAAAATGTAGCTGAGAAAAGTAATGTTTGACGAACACGGGGTAATAACGACATGATTTTTTTAATATCATGTATGAATCCCATATCCAACATACGATCTGCTTCATCAAGCACCAATGTTTCTAGTTCATCAAAACGAATTGCGCGCTGAGAATATAGATCCAACAATCGTCCAGGCGTTGCCACTAAGATTTCCACGCCCGCGCGTAGCTTTATCATTTGCGGATTGATTTTAACGCCACCAAAAACAACGGCTGAACGCAGATCGAGATACTGACCGTATTGCACAACACTCTGATGTATTTGTGCAGCCAATTCCCTGGTGGGTGCCAAAATTAATACTTTAATATGATTGCCTTTTGCCCGTGGTTTGTCGGACAAACGCATAAGCAACGGCAACGTGAAACCGGCTGTTTTACCAGTCCCCGTTTGTGCTGAGGCCAACATGTCTTGACCACGTAAAATAACTGGAATTGCTTGCGCCTGAATGGGCGTAGGTGTGTCGTAGCCTTGAACAGCTAGTGCTTTTAATATTGGCGCTGATAGACCGAGATTGGAAAAACTCATGATAATACCTCACATAGATTGCAATAAAATCCCCGAAGGGCGAATGCATCTCACCATGAGATAGTTTCACATGACGATAGATGCCATTTGGATACAGGTGCACAACAATAAACCAAATGGTTCTATCTATGTTAAGTTTCAGCCCTCGCCAAAACCTACCCGCGTACAAATTATAAACATTTTATCACACTACTGGACTTATTTCATTGAATATACCAAATAGATTGGCTATCTTATGACATTCTGACTATGTCTAGAGATAAATACATGCTGGATTTTAAACAACGCCGTGACGAAACAACAGGCGAATTATTCATAGAAACATCCATTTGCGGGAAACCTTTGCTGACCACACCACAGTTAAACAAGGGAACCGCGTTCACTCATGATGAGCGCCACACGTTTGGTTTACTTGGAAAATTACCGAACCGCGTCGAGACATTAGATGACCAAGTAAAACGCGCTTATTTGCAGTACGCAAGCTATACCACTCGTATACAGCAGAATATATACCTCAATAATCTTCATAACAAAAACCAAATACTATTTTATAAGTTATTAAGCCGCCACTTAGCTGAAATGCTTCCCATCATTTATACGCCCATTGTTGGCGTGGCCGTTAAGATTTATAGTCGAGAATACCGACAGCCCCGTGGCCTGTATATTGCTCATTCAGATCAAAATCAGATTGATGAAATTATTAAAAACCGTTCCAACCCTGAGATTGATCTGATTGTTGTCACTGACGGAGAGGGGGTATTAGGTATTGGTGATCAAGGAATCGGTGGAATGGACATTCCGGTTGCTAAACTAATGGTTTATGGTTTATGCGGCGGAATAGACCCAACGCGCACGCTTCCTATATTTCTGGATGTCGGCACCAACAACAAAGAACTTTTAGATGATCCGATGTACCTTGGTTGCCATCATGTACGTATTACCGGCAAGCAATATGACACCTTTATTCAAACCTTCGTAAACAGTATTAACAAACATTTTCCCAATGCTTTTTTGCACTGGGAAGATTTTGGCCGCGGTAAGGCCAGACGAATTTTAGACCAATATCAAAATGAGTTGTGTACCTTTAATGATGACATACAGGGCACAGGGGCTGTGACTTTGGCCGCCTTATTAGCTGCTTGTGACATTACTAAGGTAAGCCTTGAAAATCAGCGTATCGTGGTTTTCGGTGCAGGCTCTGCGGGTACTGGTATCAGCGACCAAATTGTTGACGCAATGGTTAGGCGGGGATTATCAGTAAAAGAAGCTCACAGCCGTTTTTGGTTGGTTGACCGGCAAGGTTTATTAAGTGATGCTGATCTTGAACTAACGGATGCTCAAAAACCATTTGCCCGTAAACACAGTGATATTGCTAGCTGGTCCACTCACGGTCAAAAATTTCCCTCGCTGACAGATGCCATGCGCCACATAAAACCCACCACACTCATTGGCTGCTCATCACAACCTGGGGCGTTCTCGCAAGCTATTATCGAAATGATGGCGTCTCATTGCGAGCGCCCTATCGTCTTTCCCCTCTCCAATCCAGATGAAAAATGTGAAGCACACCCTGCTGACATATTAATGTGGAGTAATGGTAAGGCACTGATTGCAACCGGAACCGCTTTTCCGACTGTCGAATATCAAAATCGCTTACTGCAAATAGCACAATGCAATAACGCCTTGGTATTTCCAGGGATTGGTTTAGGGATATTGGCGGTGCGCGCGACAAGGCTCTCAAAAGAAATGATTTGGGCCGCATCCTGTGCTCTTAGTGAGTTTTCGCCGAGCAAAAAAGACAGTTTCTTGCCGTTACTACCCTCTCTTGACGATGCTCAAGTGGTTGCCAAACGCATAGCCAAAGCCGTCGCACAAACCGCCATTGACTCAGGGCTTGCACAATGTAATCAAGACACAGCACTGGATAAATTAATAGAAGACCTATTTTGGGAACCACGTTACTTGCCATTTAAGCGTATTGAATAGTAATTATTAAGTAGCAACTATCCTTGTAAATAAGCACAGCAATCATTAGCTCATCCTAACGTTAATGATTGCTCGTTATCCTGTTAACGATTTTTTCTAACTATTTTTTGCAAATTTAACCGTAACCTGTTTTACAGATCCACCCTTCGCTTCCCATGGACGCCCATAGGTAAACAACATTTGAGTCACCTTTGGATAAGACTTGCCCTTCAGAAGTACGAAAGTATAAGTCATCTGTCCACTAGCACCAATGAGCGTTGTCTTTGGGGCAATATAATGACTGCTCTTCATCTTAAACATCGTTTTGTCATATTTTGTTGCGGTCCATTGATAACCAGTCGTAGGGTTGGATGGCAATGTGACTACAAACTGAGGGCTGCTAGGATCAACATTCATGGTCATTGAAGACGCTGCATTTCCACATAACGCACATAATAACAACAAACTACTTAAGATTGATTTCATAACCACCTCTCGACAAATAAAAAAAAACCGTCTTTCACCACAGTAAATTTGTGATTGGAAGACGGCGGTCCTCGGAAAAAGCTACAACCTACTACGCTTTAGGTTTTGCTTTATTCACGATTTTTTTAGACATTAGCTTCCCTTTTTTTTCCACGTGCACGTCTAAACCACTTGGTAACGAATCACAACTTGCTTTGGAGTGACAGCAATGGCCGCACAGGTGTTTGTGGCAACACATGATTAAACCAACTAAAAACATAGCGATTATGCCAAAACCATTGCAAGTAATTATTGTAAGAATAGTTGCAAGCACCAGTAAAGTCACCCCTAATAGCTCATGCCAATGGCTCCAACAACCAGCAGTAGTCTCACAAAATTTTTTGTTTTTCATTTTATCCTCCTTGAGTAACTTTTAAACATCTATGTTTTAATAATTCAATGATTAACAACAATACTCTATACCTTAGACTATTATGGCGCAATAATATACCTAACCAAATAAAGTGAACAAAGGTAAATTTTATGACACGACAAGTATTTTGCGCCAAGTTAAACCAAGAGACAGAAGGTATGAATGCTCCCCCCTTCCCAGGACCATTGGGCGAAAAAATTTTTAATCATGTCTCAAAGCAAGCGTGGAAAATGTGGTTGGCTCATCAAACCATGCTCATCAATGAATATCGCTTAAGCTTACTTGATCCTAAGGCACGCGAATTTTTACACGAAGAAATGAAAAAATTCTTTTTTGGCGAAGGCTCAGAAAAGCCCGCAGGATTTACTCCCTAAAATGCTCTAATAATAAAGGCTTAATGAAATGACCCATGAATTTTTGCACTTAAATGAAGAAGTTGCAGACGCTATCCATACTAAAAAACCTATCGTAGCCCTTGAGTCAACTATTATCGCGGATCAAGTCCTAAAGTTGCTGTAAAGATCCATATTCTTCCTCACCACCTAATTTTTACTGATTAATTGCAACCACATTGTTTTGAATATCATCAGCAACTTGTTCGTTTTTCCATTCCCAAAATTCAGTCATATCGAAGTATTTTGACG
>CAXNER010000127.1:0-4682 GCA_964201315.1 Legionellaceae bacterium | reverse complement strand
GTATTCCTTTGATTATCGCTCTTAATATGACGGATATTGCGACGCTTCGTGGCATTACTATTGACGCACATGCGTTGTCACAACAACTTCATTGCAAGGTTGTAGTATTAGAAGCACACCGTAAAGTGGGGCTACTAGATTTACAACAAGCAATTCTCGATACGCCATTGATAGCTACGCCGTTTGAACTATCATTACCGGCGCCTGTCTGCCAAGAGCTGACTGACATAGAAAAGCGACTTACACCAATTAGTGATAATGCACACTTTGTCACATACCTTTCTCGCCGCGTAGCGGAAGGGGATACGTTATTGTTGGCTCAACATCCTGATTTGCGGGCTTTGGATGGTAAGCAATTTCTTGCTGATATGGATATATTGATGGCAGATGCACGTTACCAAGCGGTCCATCGGGTGGTGGAGTTGGTGCAAAAAAAGCGAACAGATACTAGTGAACACGTAACAGCGAAGCTTGATCGCATTGTTTTGCATCGGTTTTGGGCTTTGCCTATTTTTTTCATTATGATGTATTTGATGTTTTTGTTTTCGGTCAATGTTGGTGGTGCTTTTCAGGATTTTTTTGATATTAGTACTGATGCTATTTTCGTGCAAGGAAGTGCATGGTTATTGCAGAAGTTATCTATGCCAAATTGGTTAATTGCAATCGTAGCTAATGGTGTCGGCAAGGGGATTAATACAACATTGACGTTTATCCCGGTCATTGCATCCATGTTTTTCTTTTTATCGTTATTGGAAACCTCTGGTTATATGGCACGAGCCGCATTCGTGGTGGACAAAGTTATGCGTGCATTGGGGTTGCCTGGTAAATCGTTTGTGCCAATGATTGTAGGGTTTGGTTGCAATGTGCCGGCGATCATGGCGGCACGTACGCTAGATTCAGAGCAAGACAGGTTATTGACCGTATTGATGAGTCCTTTTATGTCTTGTAGTGCACGTTTGGCTATATATGCTGTATTTGTGGCAGCTTTTTTCCCCGTGGGTGGTCAAAATATCGTATTTTCGTTGTATTTGATCGGTATTTTGATGGCGGTACTGACGGGTTTTATGTTGAGAAAAACGCTGCTTCGTGGGCGAGCGTCGCCGCTCATTCTTGAATTACCCGCCTATCACAGACCCTCCTTGCGTCGTTTAGTTAAAGAGACCTCGTTGCGATTACGGTTTTTCATCTGGCGTGCAGGGAAATTAATTATTCCGGTGTGCGTTATATTGGGCGGTTTGAATGCACTGACCATTCATGGGGGGATTAGCACGGGCGAGGCGAGCAGTGAGTCGATTTTATCGTTAGTAGCTCAATGGATAACGCCTATATTTTCTCCGATGGGACTGCATCAAGATAATTGGCCCGCTACCGTGGGATTATTGTCTGGAATGCTTGCCAAGGAAGTGGTGGTGGGTTCTTTAAATACGTTATATGCGCAGATGGGGCATTTGGTACAAAGCACAACGACAAATTTTGATTTTTTAAGCCAGCTTAGTGAGGCCATTTGGTCGATTCCACATAATCTTGCTAGAATGTGCAAAGGGTTAATGAACCCTATTCTTAGCAGTGTCCCTGCAAATGAGGTATCACGGTCTGTTTATGGTGTTATGTATCAGCATTTTGATGGCCAAGTAGGCGCTTATGCATACTTGCTCTTTATCCTTTTATATATTCCCTGTGTATCAACGATGGCTGCCATAAAGCAAGAGGCTAGTCAAAAACTAATGTGGTTTTCTATTACGTGGTCATTGATTGTGGCTTACGCTGTGGCAGTGGTATTTTATCAGTTAGCTACGGTGAAGCTTCATGTAGCGCAATCACTGGCTTGGACGTTAGGCGTTTTAGTTATCACGGCCGCCGCAGTGTTTATTATTCGTGTTTTTGCAGTCCCTACCGGAGGACGCCATGCTATTGCAAATTCGTGATTTTATTCACCGTGAACAAGTGGTCAGCACACAACAATTGACGCGAGAATTTCATATCGATGAACAAGCCTTGCAACCAATGTTGGACATTTGGATAAGCAAGGGCGTCATTCGTCAATGCCAAGAAAAAGTAGCGTGTAAAAGTAGTTGTTTTCGTTGCAACACTAAAGCGCCTGTATTTTATCAATTTATTTGAAGTGATAATTTAGCGCTATAACCGCTTAGGGTAATAAGTTCAGAAGACCAATCAAGGCGTCCTCCGCATGCCCAATGAATATACCACGATGACCCCCGGCGTCATTACCTGAGAACAAATCTTACAGTACACATTGTGATTTACCCTGCTATTTCTCTAGGATGCCCCCAGGAGTCCTTGGGTAGTATAAACTTATAACTATGGACAGAATGTAAATGGGGCGCTGTGGTGGGGACAAGTCAAAACACAATTTTTTATGCCTTATTGTCATTGCTGGTGAGTTTAGTTTTTGCACTGCTGTACCTATTTTACCAAAAAACAAAAAAAATAATTTATATCACTCATGAGCTTGCTCGACAGAACACATCATTAACCTTGGCTACAAATTTATTGGAGTTAGAAAAAGAAAAGCTAAATAGCATTATAGCCGGTGCTAATGTTGGAACATGGGAGTGGCATGTTCAAAAAGGAGAGGAAGAAATCAATGAACGTTGGGCTGGTATACTTGGATATACTGTGGCCGAAATATCGCCTGTTTCAATTCATACGTGGCAGAAATTCTGTCATCCTGATGATTTATTAAAAGCAACCGAGCTCCTTCAGCAACATTTTGATAGAAAATTGGATAGTTATGCCTGCGACATCCGAATGATGCACAAAAATGGAAATTGGGTTTGGGTTCATACGCGAGGAAAAGTTGCTAAATGGTCTGCTGATAATAAACCACTGCACATGTTTGGAACGCATCAAGATATTACTTTTCGCAAACAATATGAAGAGACGATATATCAGCAAGCTAATTATGATTCTTTGACTGGACTTGCAAGTCGTCAGCGTGCAGACGCCCGTATGTCACTTACAATTGATATGGCAAAACGTAATAAAAAGCATGTGGGAATTCTCTTTATTGATTTGAATAAATTTAAAGCAGTTAATGATCACTATGGCCATGATGCGGGTGACAATTTATTGAAAGAAGTTGCTCGACGCATCCAGTCATGTATACGCCTTAATGACACGGCATCGCGGATAGGTGGAGATGAATTTATTGTCATACTAGGAGAGTTACAAAACAAGGATAAGGTTCAACGAGCAGTGACAGCTATTATACATGCAATGTCGCAACCAATTAAAATCAATGAAATGTCTATTACTATTGGCGTAAGCATAGGTATTTCAATGTACCCAGATGACGGCGAAGATCCAAAAAAATTAATCAAACTTGCCGATGAGGCTATGTATAAACTCAAAAAAGCAGGAAAGAGTGATTATGGCTTTGCTTAAAAAATCATGATCGCAAAGAGCAACAATTTATTGTAATGAATGAAAGAGAGTGGATATTGGAGGGCCTCATGGCGCGATCAGTGAGGTTATTAACTAAGTGAGGAAGGCAAGCCCAATCCGTAGGGACAGTTATGTCACACTACGTAAATTAATATAACCGTGCTTCATGGATAAATTTGGGCTAAGATTATCGTATAGAGTTAATCCTTGAGTGACGCGTGATGGTAGATCAAGTAGACAATCCTGATGATAATTTTGAGCAAATAATGGAGGAAAATCGTCTGCTTTTGCAGACAGAAGATCCAGTTTCGTTGGTAGAAAAAGTGTACCAATTATGGTGGCACTGGGCCGATTTTCACTTGTATATTATTAGCCCCACGATTGATACTGTATCCCCACCCATTATTATTCCTCCGGAGCAATTGTCAGGCACCGATGAAAAGGAGTTCGTCTATCCCATTCATGATCATGGCTATAAGCTTTCCACCTCAAAAGCAGTTGATATGTATTCAGTCGGCATGTCAATGTGTAAGTTGTTTTATACTATTGAGAAAATGATTTTTCTGTTAGTAGAGCGGTTGAAAACAGGGGGGGTTGGTGCTGATGTTGAGGTCCAAGTGGCCTTTGGCGGGCATGAGTTGGCCCAGCGCAAGGCGTTTGAAGTTATCATCAATCTGGGCTACAACGTTGTTGTTACTAATTTTGATCCAGGTCCGTGGGGCGAGCGCTATTTACAAGTTGTGAAGGGTCTCGCCGCGAAAGGGTATGGTTATCCAGCTGAAGCACCTAGAGAAATTTATCGCAATCCGAGGGCATCTACACCGTCGGCTAAACGTTAATCATATGGTTTTAGTGTAGTACTGATAATCATTGGTTTTAATGCCATTGTGTAATTTTTATTGATAATTAAAAATTGCGCAGTGGCATTTATGCTTTAGCTGTGACTGTAAACTTTGCGTGGAAAAAACAGAGTGCTATACTTCCGAAGTTGTTGATTAAATTTGAAATTAATGGTCAATGCAAGTACTAATTGCTTGTTTTTAGAGAGCTTTAGTTAATAAAGCTATGAAGAACCGAAAAATCATGCGCGACGAGTGTCGTGCCGGCGTGTGTTATATTGATGGCATTTTTCAATGAGGAAGAAATTTACAATGAATCATAAAAGACCAGTCAATCTCAATTTAGGTAGTTTGAGCTATCCGCCAATGGCAATAGCATCAATTTTGCATAGGATCTCAGGGCTTGTTTTGTTTTTATTATTGCCGATGATCCTTTAT
>CAXNER010000126.1:0-4693 GCA_964201315.1 Legionellaceae bacterium | reverse complement strand
CAGGATTTAGATTTTTGATCAACTTATTTAGTAATGTCAGTCATCGGATTGATGAGTTCATCGCGGTCATTTCCCTCATCTTTAATGGCGACAATCATAAATTTAAAACGATAAATTTCAACTGGTTATGAAAATCATGGTGTACTATGGGTATAGCGTTGAAGCAGCCCTTACGTCAGGTGCATTCTCACTCTATATCGTGTTAAATCCTGATTTTAAAGACTACGCATTTTTTCGCCCGAAAAATATCTTATCTCATTTAAACAAGATTAAATCGTTATTAAATATTGGAGCCCCTATTCTTATTGGTAATGCGATTGAAAGGGGTGCAATCGTTGCAACCGGTGCTTTAGCTGGGCGCGTTGGCGTTGCTGAGCAAGCTGCATACTCAACCACTATGCAGTTTGTTTTATTCGCATTTTTACTGCAATCCGCCTTTGGGCAAAGTACTTGTCAAGAAATGAGCAGGCTAATTGGCGATAAAGCTTACCAAAGCGCCGCGACCATTGGTCTCTCTGGAATTCTTACAGCCGCTGCTTGTGCTATCCCCATGCCATTATTGTTTTCCATTAAACCAACTTATCTAATGAGCTTACTTGGTCAAGATACTGCTGGAACAGAAGACACTTTAAAGTATCTAATACCCATCATGTCTGTATGTGTGTTATTTGATGCAGCTCGTTATGGCATATTAAAACAACTTCAAAACAACCTGGATGACGGAAAAACCTCTACCGCCATTGCATCTATTGGCCTCATTGGCGGAGTGCTTTTATCTTGGGGGCTAGGCCTCAACACAAGCCTTGGGATTTATGGCGTTACACTGGGATATATGATCTCACTTATCGCCACCACTGCGTGTTTATTTACCCGCTGGTATCCTCGAATGAAACCGGAAACCATCGAGGCGCAACAGGTTGCTACAGTTGAGCGAAATCGATTTTTTCAGTATGGATCAATCGATGAGGAAGAGAATGATCGTGATCAACACATACCATTACCATCTTCACTCAATGAAGTTTAAAACACCCTCCCCTACTGTAACCCTTTACCAGCCTAATGTCTCGTGATAATTCACAATGTTATCCCCCGTTTTTGTGGATAACTTCAGATTCTACAATCAGTAATGTCAGGCGTAAATTTCAAGCGGCGTTTGCAAATTTTAGCTTATCGTCTAATTGTTTTTTTTGTTTGCGTAGGTCTTCGATCTTTATTGCCGTTGAGTCGATCACCATTTGTGTTATCTTGGATGGTTTTATATTATGAATCTGTTTCATTTCATTGAAATAACGCGTCTCAGTAACGATAAGATTTTGAATATTTTGCAATTCTTGTTGATTTCGTTTAAGTTCAACCTGCCCTGCCCCATTAAAACCAGGGTTTACAATTAGATGCATGGAATCCTCATTAGGGACTTCTACTTTTTTATTTTTCTTTCGGGCGGATTCATTTTCAAGTAATGATTTTTTAATAATCTTTCCCGTCTCTGAGTGATTAAAAAATCCTTTTGGTGTTCGCCATCGGTTTTCACGCAAAAGTTTCGCGATAAGATTCAGGCGGTGAACGTTATCTTCAATACCCACAAACTGGTGTTGTTTGTTTAAGACTGAAAATATAACTTCTGCAAAAAGTTGCTCGGGGGATGATGTATTTAAGCCATGTTGATTTTTCAGATTCTTGATGGTGCCCTTAATGTAATTTGTAAACTGTGGTGTTAGTTGTTCATCCGTTATTTTCTCTATGCTTAATTGTGAGTATTGTTTTGATGTTGTTAGATTTTTGGTTTTAAGGGGTTGTGGGTTGATGTTATTAACATTATCGTTGTCATTAACAATACTGTTAGTTAAATTATTATCTTGATCTTTATATATGGAAACTGCCAAATTGGCAAAATCGATACTGCCAAATTGAGTCAAATCTGAGCTATCTTTGTCGCGAACCCGTTGTTCATTGTAATCTAATTGAGTTTCACTCTGTTTTACTTTGTAAGAAGATGGTTGTATTTTATCTGGTGTTTCTTGGTTTGATAATCCGAGTGTTACAAGAAGCTTATCGGTGATGCGGATGTAGAGATGTTTTTTTATGAAAAGCTTGTTGGTTTTTTCAATCAATCCTGCTTTAGTAAATTCATTGAGAAATCGGTCAACGCTGCGTATTGATAATTCAGATTCATTGGCTATTTGTTCACGTGAACGAGTAAACCAGATGTGAGGGCTGTTGGGTAGCGTATATGTTGAAATTTGCCACCAATAAATGAGTTTATCGAGCAGCATCGCCTTGTTGTAATTGTTGGTCACCTCAAATATCTGAGAAAAACGGTTGTGATTGATGGCTGATAAATTCTTCATAAAGATATCCTTATCCAATACAATGTATTGAACTAAATGAAGAATAAAGCTATAATTTTATTGTCTATAAAAGTAATTAGCTTTATTCTGGGCTGATTTACTATTGTTCTGGAGGGTTTGGCGACTCTTCAGAACAATTTCTTTTTTCTATTTATTTCGCATTCTTTTTTTTAGCCTTTCTGTGGATTTCGTTTGGTTTTTTTATTCTACGTACAACTACTTTATATACTTATAATCGATCCCTCTTTTGAGTGTCAATAGCTTGTTTGATCTCAACCTATTGTTTTATAGACTATATTTTATGTTTTTCGGTTCACGAACGGTTCACAAACGGTTCACTTTTTTTTCGTTTAATGGTTCACGATGGGTTTAAATTCTTCCATGAATATAAAACTTTAATGGTTCACAAATGGTTTATTTAAAATTATGTTTTGCCAGTTAGTTCTATATTTATTAATTGGTTAGGTTTGTTATATGAATGTAGAACGGTTCACAAATGGTTCACTATGCCTTCTAAGTTCATATAATCATAACGGTTCACGATTGGTTCACACATATGTTATTGAATGGTTCACATATGGTTCATTTCTTTAAAGAACATAACCTGTAAAATATTTTTTTAGTTAATTAATATATTTTCTATTGACTATGATCTGTTGGCATGTAATTGTATATTTTGACACGGTTTTTTAAAAAATACATACAAGGCAGGTAAAATGGAGCAATTAGATTGGACTAACTCCGATATCCGTAAATTATTTCGAATGGACGAGCGCTTTAAGTCCATACAAACTCTTTATAATGCTGAAGAGCGTGGAGAAATTCCGATTGCTAAAAGGGAACCGCGCGGGAAAATCTCAACAAGAATTTGGGATTTGAGCCAATTGCCCGATATAGGTAAACGGTTCGGTTTTCTAAACCCACCTACTGAGCAAAAAGTGCTTTGTACCTATATGCAAAAAGGCGGCGTTTATAAAACCACTTCTAGTTACAATAGAGCAAGAACATTAGCGTTGAACGGCATAAAGGTGCTTTTGATTGGTTTGGATCCCGAGTGTTCAATCACAGATATTATTATCCCGCAGCAGGAGTTGATTAGATTAGATGACTTTAAACAAAAAAAGGGTTTATATCATTATTTTGTTGAAGGTGCTGAACTTTCAGATGTAATTAGAGAAACATCTATACCTACACTGGATTTTATTCCTGAAACGCATGAACTGGTTAAATTAAATAAATGGATGTCGAATGAAAAGCGTCGAGAATATATCTTTTTGGACAAATTACAACCTAAGTTGCTTGCTTACGATGTAATTATTTTTGACAATAGCCCTACTTGGAACCATCTTGTAGAGAACTCAATTATGGTTTCTTCTTCTATTATTATGCCTTTAGGGTGCTCTCTTCTTGCTTATAATGCCTCAGCTACAAATATGCAGAATATTTGGGATTTTCAAGAAGTTATGAAGCTTTCTCAACAGCAATTAATTATGTTCAGTACGGCTCTTGAGCGAAGCTCTCTAAGCCAGCAAATCAATGCAACTTATTTGAAACGATATCAGCCTTATATGATCCCAACGCCAATTAGAAAGTCTGTGAAATGGGAGGAGGCGTTGATGTCCAAGCAAACCATACTTGAGTATGCGCCAACATCATTAGCTGCAGAAGAATATTACTATCTTATTTTGGATGAGTGGTTTCGAATTAATTCCGACTTGCCTGAAACCGCTATGTTAACTAATGCAGAAAAGCATGAGGCTTAATCATGGCAATTAAAAAAGGTGCCTTTGATTTATATGTAAACCAGCGACAATTGCCTAATAGGGAAACCAGGAATATTATTAAAAAAAATCATTTTTTTGATGATATCATTTTGGTTCCTGTTAACGGTCCACAAACGGTTCACGATCAGTCCACAGGTTTAGATGGAGCACCCAACCTATTGTTATCTCAATCTGTTGTGCTAGAGCATTCGAATCAAGTTAACGGTTCACAAACGGTTCACGATCAGTCCACAGATGGAGCCGTTAACGTATTGTCATCTCGAGCTGTTGAGCCAGAGCATTTGAATCAAGTTAACGGTTCACAAACGGTTCACGATCAGTCCACAGATTTAGATGGAGCAGCCAACCTATTGTTATCTCAATCTGTTGAGCTAGAGCATTCGAATCAAGTTAACGGTTCTCAAACGGTTCACGATCAGTCCACAGATGGATCCGTTAACGTATTGTCATCTCGAGCTGTTGAGCCAGAGCATTTGAATCAAGTTAACGGTTCACAAACGGTTCACGATCAGTCCACAGATTTAGATGGAGCAGCCAACCTATTGTTATCTCAATCTGTTG
>CAXNER010000125.1:0-4754 GCA_964201315.1 Legionellaceae bacterium | reverse complement strand
CGACACCTTCATCGAAAGGAATAACAGCCCAGCCGGCCAGCGCGGGTGTTAGCGCAAACAAGGGGGCGATTATAAAAAGATATTTATTCGAACGCGTCGGAACAATGATTTCTTTAAATATCAATTTAATTAAATCTGCAAAGGGTTGTAATAAACCAAAAAAACCAACCCGATTAGGTCCAATGCGTACTTGAATATACCCAATAACCTTGCGCTCAGCATAGGTTAAGTATGCCACGCAAATTAATAGCGGAACGACGATGACCAAAATTTTAATAATGATCCACAGCAATATACTGATGTCTTGTAGCATGTTCTTACCTATTTATGGCTTAATATTTATTGCAGCAAAAGCATGCCCTAAATCAACAGTTTCAGGGAGCGCATTCGCTACCCACACAACATCTGGAGCTATGCGTTCATCGCGTCTAAGGGGCAATGTTATCTCAATATCGCCCTGAGATACAGTAGCAGTTTCGTTCAATTGAAGCCGAGTTGCTGTTGAAGGATGTAGGCGCACGCAAGCTGACTCCGCTGCAGCACAGTCTTGAAGCGCTGTAGCGTGACGCACAATCGCATCACTTCTGTATAAAGGCCACTCGCCTACTCGAACCAACGTCTCATTACTAACGGGTAAGCACTCGGGATAGAACGGTACATACTTCGTTTCAGTCATCATGTCCGCACGATCCCGTACTTCGTGCATCACTTCCTCAGAAGACGCGTACTCAAAACCCTTGCAATCCATCAAATTTGCCAATACCCGCAAAATTTTCCAGGCCGGACGTGATTCGCCATGAGGTGCTAAAGCACCTTTAACTGTTTGCCAGGTTGTATCAACATTAATGTATGTGCCGGAGGTTTCTGCATAAGGTGCCATTGGTAAAATAACATCTGCATAATCCTGAATAGACTCATTTTGAAAGGCCGATAACATAACTACAAATTCAGCTGCCAACATAGATTGTCTAGCGTTATAAGGATTGGCAAAGTCAAAACCTGGCTCCACTGCCATTAAAAAATACCCTTTAAGTTTCGCATCAATTGCTTCTTGTACATCGAGACCTGCCGTGTGTATTACTTTGCCGGCGACAGTACGATGTGGCACCATCCCTGCCATCCAGGCCCCGGCGCTGTTTGCCCCTACCGTAAAACGTAATACGCGCGCACCACTACAGCGTTCTAACAAAGCAACCAATGTACGAAGTAGAGCGGCTTCAGGATGATTCTCACAAAGAGCGCCGGTAATTACCACAGCATTTGGCCGACTGATAGCTTTGGCCATCGCCTTTAATTTTGCATCTGGATTTAAGCCAATTAATAGCTTTTGCACCTCAACTGGGAGCTCGCTTGCATCCCCAACCACGGCCAACAAAAGTGTTGCTAATTGCATGGGTATATCTTGAGGTGGCACGATGATTTTTTTAGTTACATCAAAATGATAATCGTAATCAACTGAATTAAGGGCATATATTTGGGCGCCATTTCTAAATGCTTTGCGTACACGAAGCCCTGCCAGTGGCACCTCTCTGTCAATGTTACAACCCACCAAAAGCACGGTATCCTGAACATCAATTTCAGCGTATTTCACTGAATTTGTGGGCATGGTTGTTTGCCCATTTTGATCACGAAAATCAATTTGTTGAAGCCGATGATCAAGATTATTAACGCCCAATTCACGCATTAATTTTTGTAGCAAATATAATTCCTCTAAAGTTGACGACGCTGAAGCAAACGCCGCTACTTGCTCTGGTCCATGTTGTTTTAAAACACGGCACATTCCGTCAGCTGCAAATCGAAGTGCCGTTTGCCAGTCAACAGTTTCCCACTGGCCCTTTCGCTTAATCATTGGCTGACTGGCTCGTGATTTATTATTTAAGCCTAGGTAGCTAAATCTGTCGCGATCAGACAACCAGGTTTCATTAATGGCGTCATGTTCTTTAGGAACTGCCCGCATCAGTTCCTCTCGCCGAGTATGTAAATAGACATTTGAACCCAAGCAATCATGAGGAGCCAATCCTTCATGTTGGGTCATTTCCCATGCTCTTGCCGTGTAACGATAAGGTTTTGAGGTTAAGGCGCCCACAGGGCAAAGATCGATAATATTGCCTGAAACCTCTGAGGTGATGCTGTGCTTAATATAAGTGCCAATTTGCATATGCTCACCGCGACCGGTGGCACCGAGCTCACGGAGCCCCGCAATCTCATCACCAAAGCGTACGCATCTCGTGCAGTGAATACAGCGTGTCATTTCTGTAGAAATAAGTGGACCAAGATCATCACCTTCAACGGCACGTTTGGTATCCACATAATTAGATGAATCTTCGCCAAAACCCATTGATATATCTTGTAATTCACATTCCCCGCCTTGATCGCAGATTGGACAATCCAAGGGGTGGTTGATCAACAAAAATTCCATTACCGCTTGTTGTGAATGTATTGCCTCGTTTGATTTTGTAAAGACTTTCATTCCATCCGTGATGGGCGTAGCACAAGCAGGCACAGTTTTGCGATTATTCTCCACACTCACTAGGCACATTCGGCAGTTTGCAGCGACTGATAGTTTTTTATGATAGCAAAACCTCGGAATATAGATTCCGGCCTCATCAGCTACCTCGATGATCATTTTGCCGCTTTCAACCTCAAAGGCCTTACCGTCGATTTCAATGTTAGCCATTAGACAACCTTCTCTGCTTTAACGCTTGAATGTTTATGCTTAATAAAATACTCAAACTCATGGTAAAAATGTTTAACAAAACTTTGCACGGGCCACGCCGCCGCTTCGCCTAAAGCACAAATTGTCCTGCCCTCAATATTATTAGCGACATTGACCAATTTCTCAACATCCCCAGGCTCACCGTGTCCACCTATAATGCGGTGCAGTAAACGTACTAGCCAACCGGTACCTTCACGGCAAGGTGTGCATTGCCCGCATGACTCTTCCATATAAAACTCAGAAATTCGGTATAAAGCATCAACCATGCACGTTGTATCATCCATGATGATCACGGCGCCCGATCCCAGACCTGAACCAGCTTTTTGAATACTGTCATAATCCATGTCGAGTGTCATCATCAAATCGCCGGGTAACACGGGCATTGACGTACCGCCAGGAATCACCGCTTTGAGGGTACGTCCATCACGCAGCCCGCCGGCTAACGCCAACAATTTTTTAAACGATGTTCCCATGGGTACTTCAAAATTGGCAGGTCTTTTCACATGCCCACTGACACTAAAACACTTGGCACCACCACTATTGGGCTTACCTAGTTTTAAAAACCAGTCCCCACCTTTTTCTAAGATAACTGGCACCGAAGCAAACGTTTCAGTGTTATTAATAGTGGTAGGCTTGCCGTATAAACCATAATTAGCTGGAAATGGTGGTTTAAACCGTGGTTGACCTTTTTTACCCTCAAGGGAATTTAGCAGTGCCGTTTCCTCACCACAAATATATGCACCAGCACCCAAGTGATTATGCAAATCAAAATCAACCCCTAACCCTAAGATATTTTTACCCAATAAACCTGCGGCATAAGCCTCTTTAAGAGCAGACTCTGTTCTTTCATAGGGCTCCCAAAATTCACCACGTATGTAATTATAGCCGACTGTGGCTCCCATTACGTAACCGGCAATGGCCATGCCTTCAATAAGTTGATGTGGATTGAATCTAAGAATGTCGCGATCTTTGCATGTGCCTGGTTCACCCTCATCTGAGTTGCACACTACGTATTTTTGCACCGGAGCATTTCGATTCATGAAGCTCCATTTAAGGCCCGTTGGAAAACCAGCGCCGCCTCTTCCACGCAATGCAGATAGTTTCAATTCATCAATGATCTGCTGTGGAGAGGTTTGCTCTTTTAAAATTCGTCGCCACGCACTGTAGCCACCAATACTTTGATAGGCAGCAAGAGTCCAGGACTCAGGCAAATGAAATGTTCGGAAACAGACTTGATTCAATTCAACCATGGCATTTTTCTCTATATAGGATCATGTCAAACACGCTCCTTATTGGTACTGTTCTAGAACGGCGTCAATTTTATCAGCAGTCAAATTTTCATGATAATCTTTGTCCACCTGCATCATTGGTGCATTGACACATGCGCCAAGACATTCCACCGCACGCAAAGTAAAACGTCCATCTTCGGTTGTTTCACCTAATTTAATGGCCAATGTCTTTTCTAAATGCCCCACAACCTCTGCAGAATTGCGCAATTTGCACGAAATATTAGTACAGACATTGACAAGATGCCTACCCAGTGGTTTGTGCTCATACATACTATAAAAGGTAGCCACTTCGTACACAGCAATAGCCGACATACGAAGGTAGTCCGCGACCCCATCCATCGATTCTTTGGTTAAATACCCTTGCTCTTTTTGGACAATCATCAAAGCACTCATTACTGCTGATTGCCTTTCGTGTAGAGGATATTTCGCCACCCATACGTCTATTTCAGCAAGACCTGCAGCAGTTACAAATTGTCGAATTAATTTAGCTGAATGTTCAGACATTATTTTCAACCTTCTATCTATCAATTTCACCAAACACAATATCCTGGCTAGCCAAAATAGCGACGCCATCTGCTAACATATGTCCCCTGACCATTTCATCAAAGCTGGATAAGTGTGCAAAACCCGGGGCACGAATTTTCATACGGTATGGTTTATTTGCGCCATCTGAGACCAAATAAATTCCAAATTCGCCTTTAGGGGCCTCAACCGCACTATAAACCTCTCCCCTTGGCAAACAAAAACCT
>CAXNER010000124.1:0-4785 GCA_964201315.1 Legionellaceae bacterium | reverse complement strand
AATATTACCGAAATGGTGGTATTTTGCAGTACGTGTTGCGTAATTTGAAATAATAACGTTTACTGTGTATAAATTAACGGCACAAAGTTAAAGAAAAATCGCAGGTTGCTTTGCATACAAACGCAACCCAACCTACATTCTCTATTTTTCAACGACCGAAAGCCTTAACTTAGGATCGTGCGATTTTTAACACACTAATGTAGCATAAAAGTATTAATTAAGGATTTTAGGTGCGAGATTCAAAACGTATTTTAAGTGTTTTTTCATTGGTTATGATCAATGTTATTGCTGTAGATAGCCTACGAACTCTGCCCATTAGCGCAAAACTTGGCTTACCATTAGTCTCTTATTACCTGCTTGCGGCTTTCGCGTTTTTTATACCTGTAGCCCTTGTGGCTGCAGAGCTAGCAACAGCCTACCCCAACACCGGTGGAATTTATGTTTGGGTTCGTGAAGCATTTGGAAAGCGTGCGGGATTCATCACTATATGGCTCCAGTGGATTTATAATATCGTTTGGTATCCAACTATTCTTGCCTTTATTGCTGCAACCATTGCCTATCTTTTTTCACCTGAACTTGCCAACAATAAATTTTATTTATTGGGAAGCATTGTCGGCTTATTTTGGCTGTTTACTTTTCTCAATTGCTTTGGAATGAAAGTTTCAAGCATTGTGAGCATTATTGGGGCCTCTTTAGGCACCCTTGTACCAATGATTGGTATTATTATCCTAGGGTGTTTTTGGATATCACAGGGCCGTCCTCTTGAAGTAAGTCATGACTCCTCCTGGTTGCCAAACTTAAGTTCTCTTGGAAATTTATCATTATTTTCAGCCGTGCTATTCAGTTTATTAGGCATGGAAATGTCTGCAACGCACGCAGAAGAAGTTAAAAACCCTCAACGAGATTACCCTCGAGCTCTTTTTTTATCCACGATTATCATCTTTGCAACGCTAGTTTTAGGCTCACTTGCCATCGTGATGGTGGTACCTAATAACGAATTAAGCGTTGTTTCAGGGTTAATTGATGCTTATGCCTTTTTTTTCAATGCATACCACATACCTTGGATGACATCATTAATTGCTGTATTTATTATTATTGGTGGCCTTAGCGGTGTTTCAGCGTGGATTATTGGCCCAACAAAAGGATTGTTGGTCGCGGCGCGCGATGGCTCCCTTCCACAAAAATTTGCACAAGTGAACAGGTATGGCGCGCCAGTCATTATTCTTATTACCCAGGGCATCATTTTTACAGGATTAAGCAGTGTGTTTGTTCTGCTTGACTCCATTAATGCAGCCTATTGGATTTTAAGTGATCTGTGCGCTCAAATGGCCTTACTCGTGTATGTATTTATGTTTTCAGCAGCCATCAAATTACGATACACACGCCCTAACCACTCAGGGGCCTACAAAATTCCTGGAGGGAAAATAGGAATATGGCTAGTAGCTGGGATTGGATTATTGTGTTGTCTTTCCGCTATCCTGATAGGTTTTGTACCGCCGACACAAATTCCCGTAGGAAATATCATTTTTTTCGAAGCATTTCTAGTCGGCGGCTTGATTCTTTTTGCTTTAATTCCATGGCTATTGGCAAAAAAAAATGAGCCTATCGTTGAATAAAGTTGTTACTGGCAAGTAAAACTCAAATCCACACGGTAGTCATTTGATGAGTTCGTTGGGTTGACGCCACTATTAGTGATTATCGCATTGGCAAGTCCTATCATGGCCTTGTGGTTTTTATCAACACCTTGATACGTGGTTTGATGGTGCAATACAACTAATTCCTTCCCTTGTTTTATGCAATGCTCCTGCGCTTTTTGTAAGGCTGTTTTTTCTGCAATACTTTCACTGCTCGAGGTAGTAACGAGAGAGGACTTATTGCCTCCTTCTGGATAAATGGTTGTGCTCGCACAACCGATGATTGCAAACGAGATAACAGTAATACCCAAAAGTTGTAATTTATTTTTCATATAATGCCCCGTTATAATAAAACATTGTTGTATTTTAATTAACCAACAAAGGACGTTGATGCTACTTAACCAACATTAAGTAGCGCCCCAAGTTGATGCATTCTAAAGCTCATCAGGCAGAGACATCAAACTTGCATTCCCACCAGCCGCAGTGGTATCGACAGTGTATGTACGTTCGTGACACAACCGTTGTAAATAATGTGGGCCTCCAGCTTTGGGGCCCGTTCCAGATAAACCTTCGCCACCAAAGGGTTGTAGTCCAACAACCGCCCCAATCATGTTGCGATTAACATAGCAATTCCCAACATGAATTCGACTACGAATGTATTCAACTGTTTGTGTAACACGACTGTGAATACCTAATGTAAGCCCATATTCGGTAGTATTGATTTCTGAAATAACATCATCCAAGCCCTTAATATCAAACTTAATAACATGCAAAATAGGGCCAAATACTTCTTTTTCAAGCGCATTAATCGTATCAATAGCAATGGCTGTTGGCGGCATGAAATAACCAGAAATAGACTCATGATTTACCTTACACTGATAAATCAACTCGTAGTTTTTTTGCATCGCATCTACGTGCTGTCTCAATCCTGCCAAAGCCTCATGATCAATCACAGGCCCTATGTCTGTTGACAACCAGCAAGGATCGCTAACGTTAAGCTCAGCCATCGCTCCTTTCAACAGTTCGATCATGCGTGGATACACGTCTTCTTGCACATAGAGAACTCGCAAAGCAGAGCACCGTTGACCCGCACTTCCGAAGGCGGAGACAACCACATCGGCCACAACTTGTTCGAGCAAAGCCGAAGAATCAACAATCATTGTATTTTGACCACCGGTTTCAGCGATCAATGGAATAATTTCACCGCCTCGAGTCGCTAGTGTTTTATTGATAGAGGTAGCCGTTTGAGTCGAGCCCGTAAAAATGACTGCCTTTATTCGTTTATCAGCGACCAAAGCGGCCCCTATGGTTTCACCCGCACCAGGCAATAATTGGACTACGCCCGGAGGAATGCCGGCTTCAAGCATCAACTCGACTGCCAAATGTGCAATCAACGGTGTTTGTTCCGCGGGTTTAGCAATCACACAATTCCCAGTCACAAGAGCCGCAACCACTTGCCCTGTAAAAATAGCCAGTGGGAAATTCCATGGGCTAATACAAAGAACAATACCACGAGGGTGTAAACTCAGCTCATTTAACTCCCCCGTATACCCATGCAGGCGAATAGGATCTGTCATCATTTTTTTAGCCATGGTTGCGTAATAACGGCAAAAATCGATGGCCTCCCTAACCTCTGCAACCCCGTCAGTCCATGTTTTACCGGCCTCAAGGCACGCTATAGCAAGAAATGTTGGCATGTTTTTTTCTAATAAACCGGCAAATGTCTCAAGACATGCCGCACGCTCTGTAACAGGCGTTTGACTCCACGCTGGAAAAACCAGTTCAGCGTTGTTAAACGCGTCATCAACATCCTTAAGTGTTGCTTCAACGACATTCCCAATGACCCTTCCTGGTTGTTGAGGTGAGAAAATATCCCGACCTTTTTGGTTATCGTCTGCTTTTCTTCCTAGAATGGGAGCCGCTTGCCAATTACACAACTCTAATGATGCAAATTGCTCTTGTAATTCTTTAACAAACTTTCGGTCGGTAAAATCCATGCCTGCCGAATTTTTTCGTTCCGGCAAAAAAATAGAGGAAGGCAGAGGTATGTTCTGATTAAGTTTTGTAAGAAGGTGCCTGGCTTTGCTAACTGGATCCTCAACCAACTCACTGATAGGCGCGCTGTCATCTACGATACGGTTAACAAATGAAGAATTTGCACCATTTTCAAGAAGACGGCGGACTAAATAAGGTAATAAATCTTCATGACTACCGACAGGAGCATATATACGGCAGGGAATACCCCACTGGCTCACAGGCACAATTTGTTCATAAAGTTCATTACCCATTCCGTGCAAGCACTGAAATTCAAAATCGCGATAATCTCCCACTAAATTTAAAATCATGGCGACTGAGTAAGCATTATGGGTAGCAAATTGGGGATAGATTGCGTCCGTCATGGTCAAAATCTTTTTAGCACACGCCTGAAAAGACACATCAGTAAATACCTTACGCGTAAAAACCGGATAATCATCTAATCCTAGCATTTGCGCTTTTTTAATCTCACTGTCCCAATAAGCTCCCTTAATTAAACGCACCATCATACGGCGTTTTTTATTTCTAGCTAACGCAGCAACCCAATCAAGTAGATAAAAAGCACGTTTTTGATAAGACTGAATCGCCATGCCAAAACCATTCCAGCCAGAAAGGCTTTCATCGTTAAACACCCGCTCAATCACATCAAGTGAAATGTCCAAACGTTCTGACTCTTCAGCATCTATCGTCAGTGCAATGTCATATTTTTTCGCTAACTGAGCCAATGATAATAATTTAGGAGTCAACTCAGCCAACACACGCCCATGCTGGGCTTCTTGATAACGAGGGTGCAGCGCAGAAAGTTTAATAGAAATGCCCGGCTTACAAAAAACATCTAATTTATCTGACGATTGCTTGCCAATTGCCTCAATGGCTTGGCTATAAGCCTTTAAATACCGCTCAGCATCAGCGGCAGTAAGGGCGGCCTCACCTAACATATCATAGGAGTAACGATAACCACGCGCTTCTTTTTTCTTCGCGCGAGACATTGCTTCATTTATTGTACGTCCCATGACAAACTGCTTGCTCATGATGCGCATAGCTTTATCAACGGACTTACGTACAACGCCCTCACTGCTGCGACTTACCAATTTCATTAATGATTTACTTAAGACTG
>CAXNER010000123.1:0-4790 GCA_964201315.1 Legionellaceae bacterium | reverse complement strand
GCGATGAAGGCCGGTGTAAAACCACAACTAGGCATTGGTTGATCAAGGTCAGCCCCACATTCATGCAGTGCTTTAATGATGGCTGTATGACCCATTTCTGCTGCAATGCAGGCCGGTGTAGCGCCATCAAGCATTGTTTTATTAAGGTCGGCCCCACACTTGTGCAGTGCTTTAATGATGGCTGCATGACCCATTTGTGCTGCAATGAAGGCTGGTGTAGCATCCATTTGTGCTTCAGTAGCACTACTAAATTTTGATTGTTTATTAAGGTCCACCTTATATTTATGCAGTAATAGGATGGCATCATCGCGTCCATTTACTGCGGCTACTTGGGCGGGAGTTAGTTTGCCATGGTGGCTTTGTGTTGTATTGGTTGACAACATTTCAATGATCAACATCAATTCACTAATCGCACCCCGTTCGGTCACTGGCAATCGGCGATTTGCTGATTTAATGATGTTTAATAAAGGCTGGCTTAATGTAGGTTCATAACTATTTAAAATGCATCTGATGAGGGTGGTGGTATTTTCGGTTGCTAACAAAATATGTTCAATCAGAGATAAGTTTTTCCCTGGTTCTATGGGGCAAAGTAAAACAGCGTTCATGTCAAAAACTGCTAATATTGCGCTTAATCGTTTTTGGTTAAAATCACTGATTAATGTAGTAACGTTTTTTTGTATTCTAGCATCAACCATGAAGGCCTGTTTTTTGCTGGCTGATGCGCTCACCGGGGGTTGGATCCCCATTTTCTTTTCAGTCACGGGTGCGGGTTTTACTGCCGATGCAGGCGTTTGTAAAGGTTGTGTCGGCGCTTGCTGTTTTCGAAAACTTATATTAAAAGCGTCAAACTCTGCTATAGAGTGCTTGAGTGTTTTTGTATAAATATTCAACGCCTGTTCATCAAGGCCGTGCTCAAGTAATTTTTTCACTTCAGCAACCCATTCGGCTTCTGTTGTTAGTTGTTCTAAGCGAGACAAGGGCCGCACCGCCGGCTGGCTAGCCAGTATTGGTCGCGCAGCTGGATTAAAAGCATCATACATGCGTTGTATTTTATAGTCTGTGTTTTGCACGACCACAACCTCATCTTGTGCCCGGGTTATTGCGGTAATGATTTCGTTGAAATAAGGCAGTAATAATTCGTCACCGTGTCCATTTTTTGCGCGGAATAGGGTGGGGGCATTCTCCTCGCGGGCCGCTTCGCCTAATTTTACACAAGCCTTACTGCAATCATCACAATCCAGCGGCCTCCAGACCACGACTTTGGCATATTCCAATCCCTTGGCTTGCTTTGGGGTAAAAACCAGCTCTGTTTCTAAGATTATTTTTGCCTCATCAACATACTCAGGGAACGTCACAACGGCAAGGTTTGGTCGCTTAGCAGCTTCTTTTAAAGCATCTAGCGCTGTTTTATCGCTTAAGTTAACAATGGTACTTCGCCCCGCGCGATGGCTTGCAGCCTCCGCTACTGTCATTTTAGTTGATTCGACTTTGTCGGCAACGCCACCAGTAACCCTGTATTTTAAATCAATCAGCCGATTGGTTAGTTCAATTACTGCAGCCGAGCAGCGGTAGGTTCCAGGTAATTCAACCACGGGTATTTTTCTTCCAGTTTCAAAATTAGCCAGCATGGATTTTATATAAGAGAAGCGTGATTTTCCGTCAAACAATACCTGATGGTCACCTAAAAAAAACACCACACTGTCTTGATTGGCTAAGGTTTTTAAACCACTTAATGCGCCAAAGGAGAAATCTTGTGCCTCATCGACCACCACAAACGGATAGCGGCGTTGCCTGCCGGTCAATGAATGAAGTTCTGGCGAGAGAGAGTTTTTTGATAACAAGTAGGCGATGTAGGCATCATACAAGTGGGAAATGGTTTCCCGGTCTTCTTGGTTCATCGCACTTTGGCGAGCACCTAACTCTAGATAGCCTTTTGCACTGTACCCAGAGCGAATTCTAAACTCTTGCCATACCTCTTGCGCAGAAAGCCTAAGCAGGGGCTTGGTGGCACTTTTTTTAGATTGTGCAGCGCACCAGTCGTTAAACAAGGCCGTATCATCGGCGCAGCGTAACCCTGTGCCCAATAGCTCGTCTTCTAACAGCTCCTCATAGGTTTTGAAAACCACGGCCGCTTCAAGCGCCGCATCCCCAGACGTAGATGCTCTCCAAGCGCCGCGCATTTCTTTAATTAGAGGAGGGGACTGACTAACATAAATTATTGGTAAGGCCTCATTATTGTGCCTATGCTCGCGTACGTAATTCGATAGTATAGATAGTGCAACGCAAGTCTTTCCAGAGCCGGCTTGTCCATAGACAATGGCTGGCAATGCGGTTGCAATGGCCTTTTCCTGGTCGCTATTAAAGCAAATTATTTTTTGTTGATGGAACTCGATAGGGATGACTTCAGTAGCCGTCGTATCTTTGCTGTCGGGTACAATACCCTCTATTTCGGCTACCGTTGTTGCTTTGGCCTCATCCTCTAATGCCTCGCTCAGAAGACCGCCGCGGCGTAGAAACCGGCTTTTATGGTAATCGTGGCCTAAAATCACCTCCAACATGCAAATCTTTCCGTCAACCACTGTAAATAATAGACGAGTGCCTCTTTCTGAATTGACCCGTATGCTATACGCCGGATATTTCTTTGAGCCCTGAAGCCGCTCTAAATGAAGCGCTTTATAATCACCAGCCAATAACTGCTCTATTTGAGTCATGTATTTTACAAATGGCTCTAAGTCTCCAACCACGTCGCGCCAATAGTATATTTTAGCCATTGTAATTTACCGTATAATATAAAGATGGTCATTATATCGTCATTGGCGCCAAAAAAAACCATTTCACTTCGGCTTGGAAAAATCTATTGATCCAACTGGATTCGGCACTGCCTCAGGGCTTTGTTGCTTTGTGAAGAATGAGGCTCTTTGATGGGCACTATATTTTGTATAACCGCGTGTTCATTATCCATCAGGTAACACATTTTGGTTTGACAGACCTGCAATAATCCTTGACACAGTGGCAATATGTGATAAAATATGTCCTTAGTGTTCATATTTAGCGCTATATTTTAATGCAAAGGATTCTAAAATGCGTGATACACACCAACCGTTTTGTTTTGTTACCAACCCTCTTTTTCCCCGCTCTTGTTGTTGCTGTTAAACTAATTCTTGTTTTAAGACACCCCACTTATTAAAACTATTTAAAGGCTTTCAAATGTGCATACAACATAGTACAAAAAAAGGTAGTGTTTGGTTAAGTACCCCGGTTTTATACGCGCTGATGATTGCATTGGGTGTTTTTAGTGGAATGTCAGATATTGGTATTCTAAAAACGCTTGGATTATTTATAGCAGATGTGTTTATCAGGATTTTTAAGTGCATCAGTATGCCTATTATCGCACTCTCCATTATTGTAACGTTGTCAAACTATCGTTCGGATGGGTTAATGCGAACCGTTTGGCGGCGTACAATGTGCTATACCCTTGGCACTACATTGGTCGCTGCAAGCATTAGCTGCATACTTTATATTTTAATTCATCCAAGTATGGTTAATGTAGCGGCTTATCATCCCTCCGCGGCAATGCCTACAGATCAATTAAGTTATTTTCATTATGTTGCTAATCTTATTCCGGCTACTATTTTTTCCCCTTTTCTTGAGCAGCAAGTTATTAGTGTCTTATTTCTAGGAATTATCGTAGGTATTGCTATTCGATTTATTCCAGATGATGACGCAAGGCAAACAATTACCCATTTCTTTCGCGGGGCTCATGGTTTATTTATGGTGATAACCCATTGGGTTATAGCAATTATTCCACTAGGTTTATTTGGTTTTATTACCACGACGGTTATACAGTTGCGTGGTGGTACGGCGATAAAGGGCATAGGTGAATATTTGTTAATCGTAGTGTTAGCCAATGTGGTGCAAGGGTTTATTATATTGCCATTATGGTTAAGATCTCATGGTATAAAGCCATTTGCTGCAATGAAAGGCATGTTACCAGCATTGTCTCTTGCGTTTTTTTCCAAGTCATCTGTAGGGACATTACCCGTAACGATGAACACGGTTGAGAAAAATTTACATGTCAAACCTGAAATTAGCCGTTTTGTATTGCCCTTATGCACCAGTATCAATATGAATGGATGTGCCGCGTTTATTTTTGCGACGGTTATTTATCTCATGCAAAATCATGGTATTGAAGTGTCCTTAGCTACGATGGCTTTATGGGTTGTTGTTGCTACAGTTGCCGCGATTGGTAATGCTGGCGTGCCTATGGGATGTTTTTTCTTAAGTGCGAGTTTGCTTGCAAGCATGAATGTACCTATTACCTTAATGGGTATTATTCTACCTTTTTATGCACTCATTGATATGCTGGAAACGGCATTAAATGTGTGGTCTGATTCGTGTGTGGTGAAGGTTGTTGACGAAAAGGTGAAGGCTCAACATGTGCTTGAACCAAGTGCGGCGCCGTCATCCAATGAATCTTTAAGCGCTAATTAAAAATCATTGGGCACTTTAGCTGTTTCATTGCACACATCTTTCTGTATAAACGTCATCGCCCCTCCGACTAAATCGTAGGGGTAGGGCTTGGATTCTAGCTCTTTTCAAATGGTCACAAAAAAGACCTTCTTTGCATTCAGAGCACTCAATTTTTCATCTTAATACAACACTCAAGTTGTCAGCTTGTGAGCTTACAATCTCTGTGCTATACCTTTAACAATTAGGACTTACGCAAAACTAGATTATAGATGTATTTTTCCAACCGTTGAAAGCCGAAAACAAGTATAGAATGCCCGCTA
>CAXNER010000122.1:0-4800 GCA_964201315.1 Legionellaceae bacterium | reverse complement strand
AGGACTTACGCAAAACCTATATTACAGATGTATTTTTAAAACCGTTGAAAGCCGAAAACAAGTATAAAATGCCCTCTGATGCTATTGCGAGCTTTCGTTGGTTTGAAAAATACATCTGTAATATAGGTTTTGCGTAAGTCCTATGAATGTTAGAAATTAACATAGCCTTGTATCGTTAAGCAAAAAAATATTCTAGTTGGGGTATGATTTAAGGCATGGATCTGTGGTGTGTGAGTTAGGGTGCATTTTTTTATTATTATCTAGAGGATGAGTTGTACATGAATAAAAATATATTGTTAGGCGTTAATATTGATCACGTGGCGACTTTGCGTCAAGCACGTGGTACCCGTTATCCAGATCCTGTTCAAGCAGCAATTGATGCCGAAGATGCAGGTGCTGATGGTATAACGTTGCACATGCGTGAAGACTTACGCCATATTCAAGCTCGTGATGTGAGGCTTATTAAGGCCGTGTTGCAAACAAGGATGAATTTAGAGCTTGCAGTCACTGAAGCCATGCTTGATTTTGCTGAAGAGATAATGCCAGAGCATGCCTGTTTGGTTCCAGAAAAACGTGAGGAATTAACCACTGAAGGCGGGCTTGATGTAATTGGTCATTATAAAACTGTTGAGCGTGCTGTGAAACGTTTACAAGCAATAGGCAGTGAAGTGTCTTTGTTTATTGATCCTTGTCTAAAACAAATTGATGCGGCGAGGGCTCTTGGAGCGCCAGTCATTGAGATACATACAGGCTGTTACGCTGATGCGATTAGTGAGGACACACGAAAAAAAGAATTGGATAGAATTAGGCATGCAGCTGAATATGCTGCTAGTCTTAATATAATGGTCAATGCCGGTCATGGTTTGCATTATCATAATGTGCAACCCATTGCCTCTATTAGAGAATTACATGAATTAAATATTGGCCATGCGATTATTGCTAAAGCTTTATTTTGTGGTTTAAAAGAGGCCGTGAAGGATATGCGCCGCCTCATGCAAGAAGCGAGAAATTATGTCCTTGACTGACGCAATTGTTATTCGCCTAACCGGGGATTCTGGTGATGGTGTGCAATTAGTGGGTGAGCAACTGACGATTACCGCGGCTTTAACCGGACGTGAAGTGCGAACTCTGCCAGACTTTCCAGCCGAAATTCGAGCGCCTGCCGGAACCGTTGCAGGTGTCTCTGGTTTTCAGCTTGCGATGGCCGAGCAGGCAATTTTTACAGCTGGTGAGGCATTGGATGTATTGGTCGCATTAAATCCAGCTGCTTTAAAAAACTCCATGCAGTATCTCAATCAAGGCGGGCTTTTGGTTATCAATGAAGATAGCATGCAAGCCAAAGATTGGGAAAAAGCAGGGTGTAGTCCAGAGCTATTAACTAATGTTGCAGAAAACTATCAAGTGGTTTCACTGCCTTTGATAACCTACACGCTTCAAGCTGTAGAATCTGTAGGGCTTACCCATGCACAAGCTAAAAAAGCAAAGAACTTTTATGTGTTGGGATTGGTGTTATGGTTATTTGATTTACCAACAGAAAATTGCCTTGGTTTCATTGCAAAAAAATTCAAAGCAACTCCTATGATAGCGAAAGCAAACGAGCTAAGTATCCTTGCTGGATACAATTATGCCATGACGCTCGAACTGACGCGTCGTCATTACATGCTAGGCCAGGTTAGCCGACCAGAAGGCGACTATCGGCAGATAACAGGGGTTGAAGCCGTTGGATTGGCGATTGCCACTCTTGCCGTCAGTACGCGTGTGCCAATGTTGGTGTCTGGTTACCCAATTACTCCTTCATCGGCTATTTTACAAGAGTGTGCCAAGTTAGCCGATTTTGGTGTGCAACTTTTACAAGCAGAGGATGAAATAGCAGCAATTTGCGCCTGTATAGGGGCCGCTTATGGTGGTTGTTTGGCGTTGACCTGCACTTCGGGTCCTGGGCTTGATTTAAAAAGTGAAAGCTTGGGTTTGGCTGTCATTACGGAATTGCCTTTAGTTTTAGTCGATGTTCAGCGTGCTGGTGCATCAACCGGGATGCCCACAAAAACGGGACAAAGTGATTTGCGTCAAGCACTCTATGGTCGGCACGGTGAGGCGCCGTTGCCTGTGTTAGCTGCTAAAACGCCGTCTGACTGTTTCAACACCATTATAGAAGCATTTACCATCGCAATTAAGTACATGACTCCAGTTATTGTATTGATGGATGCATACCTTGCAAATGCCGCAGAACCTTGGAAAATTCCATCTGTTGATTCGCTCACTTTACCCACCATTGATTTTAATCGTTTTCCTAAGCCTTATCAGCGAGATGAGGTGTTAAGTCGGAGTTGGAACACTCCTGGTAGTGAAGGGTATATTCACCAATTGGGCGGGTTAGAAAAGCAAGGGGAGGAGGGGCGTGTGAGTTATGATGCTGCTAATCATCAAAAAATGGTAGACACACGCGCACAAAAAATAGCAGGCATAGCAAAGGATTATGCTGATGTAGAAATTGAAGGGGATGAGAATGCATCAGTGCTCATCGTCGGATGGGGTAGTACCTATGGAAGTCTTAAATCCACGCTTGCCGAGAGCAATGCAAACGGGTTTCCACTTGCACTGATTCATTTGCGTCATTTAAACCCTTTGCCGAATGGTTTAGGAACTATCTTGAAAAAATTTCAGCATGTCTTGGTTGCCGAATTAAATTCCGGCCAGTTGTGTCAATTGTTACGTGCTGAATATTTGGTTGATGCTCATTCAATTAGTCAGTGTAACGGACAACCGTTTACGACAAGTTCTCTTGTAAAGATGATTAAAGAGAGTGTTCACGCTCCTAATACGGAAGTGTGCCATGAATAATACAACGTACAAGCGTGCAGATTTTGTAAATGATACGGAAGTTCGTTGGTGTCCTGGGTGTGGTGATTATGCCATTTTAGCGGCATTGCAACGCTTATTACCAGAGTTGGGTCTACCGCCTGAGCGCCACGTTTTTGTATCGGGCATTGGTTGTGCAGGCAGATTGCCTTACTACATGAATACTTATGGTTTTCATACTATTCATGGGAGAGCCACAGCAGTGGCTACTGGTTTAAAGGCGATGCGTGGTGATGACATATGCGTATGGGTTATAACTGGTGATGGTGATGCCTTGAGCATTGGAGGAAATCATCTGGTTCATTGTTTACGACGTAATGTGAATGTGAAGATTTTGTTGGTGAATAATCAAGTATACGGGCTCACGAAGGGGCAATTTTCACCTACTTCACAAAAAGGGCAAGTGACCAAAACATCGCCTGAGGGCGTCACAAACCAGCCAATAAACCCTTTGACACTAGCACTGGCCGCAGGCGCTAGTTTTGTGGCCCGTGCTGTCGATAAAGATCCTAATCATTTGGTAGAGATTCTTAAGGAAGCCCATGCGCACAAAGGCTGTGCGTTTGTAGAAATTTATCAAGATTGCAATATTTTTAATCATGGTGCCTTTGATGAATTTGCACTTAAAGATAATCGCTCTGAAAAAACCATCTCATTGCAAGAAGGGCAGCCTTTAACGTTTGGTAAAGAAAAAGAATGGGCGCTTACTCTTACTGGTGAGCAATTAAGTCGCGTTGCAACGGCTGATGCTCATGATTATCGCCATGACACCACAAATTTTTTAGCAGCCATGCGTTTGGCTCGTTTAGGTTTCCCTGAATACCCAGTACCGCTTGGTGTTTATTATAAAGAGACACGTGATATTTTAGATTTGCACAGTGAGTGTAAAAAGACTACGGAAGATTTAGCTGCGTTGTATCGCGCGAAGGCTAGTTGGAATGTCGGATAGCCGTTGTATTTAGCTAGATTAAATCAAAAGGGCCTGTAAACAGGCCCTTTTGTATTTTGTGAAGCGTATTTATTCTTTACCAGAAAAAGCACCAAGCAGGTTTAGCAAGCTCAAGAACAAGTTGTAAATAGATACAAACAAGGAAACCGTTGCTGAGATGTAATTGGTCTCACCGCCATGGATAATTTCACTGGTTTGGAAAAGAATTAGACCAGACGAAATCAGCACGAAAAGGGCAGAAATACCAAGCGACAATGCTGGGATTTGGAAAAATATACTAGCAATCATGGCTAAAAAGGCAACCATCACAGCAACGAACAGGAAGCCACCAAGATAGCTAAAATCTTTACGAGTCGTTAGTACGTAGCCTGATAAGGCAAAAAATATCAAACCAGTTCCACCTAATGCTGTTGCAATAAGCTGCGGACCATTTGAGAAACTAGCGATGTAGTGATTAAGGATGGGGCCTAATGCATATCCCATAAAGCCGGTAAAGGCGAATACACTAACCAGACCCCATGCACTATTTCTAAGGGCATTGGTTAGAAACATTAACCCATAAACACCAACAATAAAAAACAATGGATGAAGCGGGCGTGCATGGCTTGCCATGGAGGTATACGCTGTAAGTGCACTAAAAAGAAACGTCATACCAAGCAACATATAAGTGTTTCGCAACACCTTATTGGTGGCTAGAGCAGACTCTGAACTACGACCTAAAACTGAAACGTTATTTCTGTTCATTAAAAAACTCCAGATTATTTATGTTTAGTTTAGCATATATATGGGTGACACAGTGAATTTCCAAGTCTACCCGGATGAATCTTTGTTGACAAGGGAGTATCCCGGATGGAGGCAAAATGAATGTTGGGCCATGGCCTAATGGCACTACCTTAAGCGGTCAGTGCCTCATTTTCAATCATTTTAATTATTTTATTTGCTTTTTTTTGTAATCTTACTTGTTCTACTTTTCTCGATTTTCCTAGAATAGG
>CAXNER010000121.1:0-4806 GCA_964201315.1 Legionellaceae bacterium | reverse complement strand
CCGACAGGCTCTTTTTTGGCCAAATTAGGCATAATTTAAATATATTTTCGGGTTCTGTATGAAAAATTTTGAACAGGCTTTAAGAAAATGCTAATCTCTTGATGCGGCGATATTTAGTGTTAGCGGCTGTGATAATCATGCAAGCACGTTAATATCATCGAATTGTCCTCAGAACTTGGGCACAGATAAAATTTACAGGAAACCTTTAATGAGTATAAAAAATATCATTCAAACTTTAAAATGCATTTTTTCAGGTGCAGGCAAAAATACAAAAATTACTGGAACGATTAAATTCTTTGATAGAAAAAAGCGTTTTGGATTTATTGTGGCAGGAAAGCAGGAATATTTTTTTCATGCCGCTGCAACGAAACCAGCTGATTTTAAAGCATTGCAAGACGGTGTTGCAGTTAAATTTAACATCATTCAAGGCAAGAAAGGTCCACAGGCAGATAATATAGAAATTGTTTAGTTCTTCTACCTTGGCACAAACCCTGTTTCACGATAGGATAATGTTTTTTTGCACAAGGTAGGATGAATGAAGCATATTGACGTTTCTTCAGCGCAATCGGTGCAGCAGCAAGTGCTGCACTTAAGTGCGTATCTTAATACACGTATTCTCGGCCAAAAAAACCTAATATCCCGCTTGATGATTGCTTTGCTTGCCGATGGCCATTTGTTGGTTGAGGGCGCCCCAGGGCTTGCAAAAACACGCGCAGTTAAGGAATTATCCGTAGGTGTTGAAGGCCATTTTCACCGAATACAGTTTACACCGGATTTATTGCCAGGCGATTTGACCGGCACGGATATTTATCATCCAGAGGACGGCTCCTTTGTTTTTCAACCCGGACCTATTTTTCATAATATGGTCTTGGCTGACGAAATTAACCGTGCTCCTGCAAAAGTTCAATCAGCATTGCTTGAGGCAATGGCTGAGCGTCAAGTCACTATTGGTGGAAAAACATACCCACTACCAGAACTATTTTTAGTGATGGCAACTCAAAATCCTATTGAGCAAGAAGGTACCTACCCATTGCCAGAGGCACAGCTGGATCGTTTTTTGATGTACGTAAAAATTGGCTATCCCGATGCACAGGTTGAGCATGATATTTTGCTATTAGCTCGGCGTGAAGCGTTAGCAGCTATTAGCTTTGGTGAGGATGCCGCCGCTATTAATGAGACCGTGACGCCGCTTTCACAACAGGCGTTATTTGCAGCACGCAAGGAAGTGCTCAATGTACATATGAGCGAGGGGCTTGAGAATTATCTGGTGCAGTTGGTGGTTGCTACACGTAACCCAGGTGCTTATAGCCAAGAGCTTAGTCGTTGGTTACGTTATGGCGCAAGCCCGCGGGCCACGATCGCCTTAGATAGATGTGCAAAAGCTCATGCTTGGCTTTGTGGACGTGATTTTGTAACCCCTGAAGATATTCACGTTATTGCCCACGATGTGCTGCGGCACCGCGTTTTATTAACGTTCGAAGCAGAGGCCGAGGGGGTCTCAAGTGATGATTTCCTCGATGAATTGTTAACGTTGGTTGCTTTGCCATGACCGATGGGGTGACTGCTGAGCTCACGGAGTTAATTGCTTTACAACGGTACGCGCAAATGGTGAGCTATCATCAGGAAGGGCGTGCTATGCAGGCAGGCAATCACCTCTCTAAATTACGTGGTCGTGGTATGGATTTTTCAGAGGTGCGTAATTATCAGGCTGGTGATGAGATAAGGCACATGGAGTGGCGAGTAACCGCTCGAACAGGCAGGCCTCACGTTAAATTATACCAAGAAGAACGTGAAAGACCGGTGGTTATTCTTGCTGATTTTAGTCCGACCATGTTTTTTGGTACACGGCTAGCATTTAAATCAGTCGTTGCTGCTCGATTGGCCGCTCTATTAGCGTGGACAGTGATAAAGCAGGGCGATCGTGTTGGTGGCCTGTTATTTTCTTCTACGGAACACAACGAATTTACGCCACGTGGCCGAGAGGGTGGTGTTTTGCCCTTATTGGCGGCACTTAGCCACTATACGCGAGAAAAGTCCAGGTTGGCATCTAAAACGATGTCTGATAGTGGCACCTTAAGTTACGCACTACAGCGTGTAAGACGTGTTGCGAAGCCTGGTAGCATTGTGGTGTTGATGAGTGATTTTTATAGCATGGACAAGGATAGTGAGCGGCATTTAAGTCGATTGCGAAGTCACAATGATGTTTTGGTGTACCATCTCTGTGATCCTCTAGAAGTGGCTCCGCCAAAACCCGCACATTACGCTATAACCAATGGTCAACAGGAAATTTTGCTTGATACAACGATTGATGCTGTACATCAAGCCTATAGCAATTATTGCGAACAACGCATGTCTACTTTGCAAACGCAATTTAAACGTTTGAAAATTCAATATGTGCAGGTAACTGCAGAAACTGACTTACCACTTCTTGTGCGTCAAACTTTTCCGCGGAAGGCTAATTATGCCTAAAGCGTGCCGATTTTTTTCATGCCTTTGTCGTAACTTCATCATTTTTATAGCGCTTATTATTGACTATGGAACCTCATGTGCCTCAGGGTTTGGCTCTCTGCCTCAAGCCGGTAAATTAATGACGGCCCCTAAAGCGGATGCGTTAGCGGGATTACAAGATATTCATCTGCCAGAGCCCATTGGTTGGTGGCCGCCCGCGTGGGGGTGGTGTGTGCTGGGATTGATGTTGATGGTTGGGTTAATAGCCCTTGGATTATATATTATTCGTCGTTATATAAATGGCCAGAAAAAACGTCAGGCATTGCGTTTGTTAAAGAGTTATCGACAAGAGTATCTTGATAAGGCCAATAGTCAATTGGGCGCGGCTCGTGTGTCGGAGTTATTGAAGCGCGTTGCGTTGGTGTATTTTCCTCGTATGAGCGTGGCGAGCCTTAATGGCGAGGCGTGGATTAATTTTTTAAACACCACGTCTAAGGGGTTAGATTTTGAATGTGTAAAGCAAGAACTGCTCGAAATACCATACAAGCCGCCCAAGAAGTGTGATTTGGAGTTATTGTATAGCTTGGCTTTTAAATGGATAAGTCAACGGAGGGTCCCATGTTTGAATTAGCCATGCCTTGGGTTTTAATGGCCCTGCCCCTTCCTTGGTTAATTTGGTTTTGTGTACCACGAGCTAAGCTCCAGTTACCCGCCGCATTGAGAGTTCCTTTTTTCAATGCCATGCTGACTATTGTTGATACTGAAAAGCGCCATATGGCTAAGTCGTCAAAAGTGGCATTGTTGTTCCTTGTATGGTTGTTGTTGCTGTTTGCACTCGCGGGCCCGCGTTGGGTCGGTGAACCTCGACCACTGATGAAGGAAGGTTACAATATTATGTTGGCGCTAGATATTTCAGGTAGCATGGATTTGAGTGACATGCTGCTCAATGGGCGCCCTTCAACCCGATTGGCCGTGGTTAAACGTGCAGCGGAGCAATTTGTTCAAAATCGAGCTGGAGATAGGATTGGTCTCATTTTATTTGGTAGCCGTGCCTACTTACAAACACCATTAACCTACGACCGTCATAATGTACTGCAGCGATTAAACGATGCAACGGTTGGATTGGCCGGGAATACAACATCAATCGGCGATGCACTGGGCTTGGCCGTTAAACGACTGCAAAGTGTGCCGGCAAAGGGTCGCATGATTATATTATTAACGGATGGTGTAAATAATTCCGGCATATTGCCGCCCTTAAAAGCCGCCGAACTTGCAAGTGCTGATGGCATTAAAGTTTATACGATAGGCTTAGGAGCAGAGCCGGAGCAACACCTCATGGGCGGTATGCTTTTAAATATGAATGTAACGGCTGATCTAGATGAGGATACCTTGAAAGAGGTAGCATCAATGACGGGTGGGCGTTATTTTCGTGCTACCGACATTCAATCTTTACAAACGATTTATCAACTCATCAACAAGATGGAAACCATCTCTCAAGAGCAACCAACAGTCCGTCCACAGCATGACTATTACCCTTGGCCCTTAGCCATCGCCATGGTGTTGTTTTTATACTGGCTGCTGGACAAGGGTGGCTTGCTTTCAAGGCTTAACGTCGCCTGGCGCCGGGAGGTAATTACCTAATGACAGACGTTCACTTTATTCGGCCATTATGGTTGATTACATCGGTGCCATTGCTCACTTTGATGTGGTATTTTTTTCGTCAATCCACGTCGGTAACGGCTTGGAGCAAGGTGTGTGACGAGCATTTGTTGCCCTATTTAATTGAAACAAAAGGCTATAGCCGTCGAACATTTTCATTTGTATTGCTCTTTATAAGCGCTCTGCTCATGATCATCAGTTTGGCGGGTCCTACTTGGTCACGCTTCCCAGTGCCTACCTATCAACAAATAGAACCGCGTGTGGTGGTATTGGATATGTCTGACGCGATGATGTTAAATGATCTACGCCCTGACAGGTTAAGCCGCGCTAAATTTAAATTACACGACTTATTTCAAATGAAAGATGCAGGTCAATTTGGTTTGGTAGTCTATACCGGTGAACCGTTCGTTGTATCGCCACTAACTGATGATGGTCAAACAATTGACGCTCTGCTCGCGTCACTTACACAAGACATTATGCCGGTAGAAGGATACCAATTAGCCAGCGCTCTAAAGCAGGCGGGACAATTGATTGCAGAAGCAGGTTTTCAGCAGGGACAATTATTGGTACTTACGGCGGTACCCCCATCAACGGACGCCGTTGGCGCTGCAAAAGAATTGGCCTCTAAGGGTGTTAACACCTCAGTTATGCCTGTTATAGGGGTTGATACACCCCAAAGTCCTTTATTTAAAAAATTAG
>CAXNER010000120.1:0-4811 GCA_964201315.1 Legionellaceae bacterium | reverse complement strand
GCGTCGCGAATAACAATGTTAGTCATATTAGTCACTCCAACTCATCTGGAGTGAAGTATAGCAATAACTTTATTGTTTTGTATGGAGTTGGTTTTATCATTCGCACACCATGAGCTATGACTTTATATTTCCAACTATGATGACACATTCAAATTGCACCCTGACCGCACCCTGAAAATCTGTTTTTAGCCGTGGTATTTATTGTAACTTATTGATTATATTGGTGTCCCAGGCCGGATTTGAACCTGCGACCTGCCCCTTAGGAGGGGGCCGCGCTATCCAGCTGCGCCACTGGGACATTTTTGAAGATGAAACTACCGATGCAAGTCTACCGTCCTCATCTTTAAATGACAATTGTTATGATTACTAATTTGACAACCTTCTGATTTGAATACCTTACAAAATAAAGAAATACGATTTTATGTATATTTTTATTATTGTAAAACTGGTTACAGATCCTTTGACTGATTTTGAAGGTAGTGATTTGACAGACGCTTTAGATGGTTTATCCTATCTATGCGTTACGGCTAGAACTATTGGTATCAATGCGCATAAATATTTGGAATATTCGCATGCAGTGTATGTAGTCAAATTATTGGGTACACTAAAGGAAAATATAAGGGAGCAAGGGAGGATGCGTTTTAAGCCATTAATTTTATTTCTATTGCTATCGTTTGTTTTTATTAACAATAGTATTGCTGCGAAACAGTGTGTTATTTTACTGCATGCATTGGCTCGAACTACACACTCAATGTCGCCAATTGCTACCTGATTAGAAAATGCCAATTATATTGTTGTCAGTCAAAATTATTTAACCACAAAAAAATCCATTAAAGACTTGGCAAATGAAGATGTTCCATCTATGGTGAGTCAGTGTCAGCAATATAAGCCATCGAAGATACATTTTGTAACTCACTCATTAGGTGGAATTGTGCTCCGTGAGTATTTACAAGGTGTACATCTTCCAAATCTCGGACGTGTTGTTATGCTCGCACCGCCTAATCATGGAAGCCAGCTAGCAGACTTATTGCATCGCAACCTGTTATTTAAATTAATTACAGGACCTGCGGGACAGGAACTGACAACAAGTCAATCCAGTACACCCAATACATTAAATCAATCTGTTACATATCAACTGGGTATTATCGCGGGTAATTTTAGTTTCAATCCCTTTTCGAAAGCTATTTTTCATGAAGACAATGACGGAAAAGTTTCTGTATCAAGTGCCCGTATTAAGGGTATGAAAGATTTTATTATTGTTCCTGTTAGCCATATGTTTATGACTAACAGTAAGTTGGTTCAGCAAGAAATCGTTTTTTTTCTTCAAAATGGTGAATTCCGCAGAACGACATAACCTCTAAACGCTTGAGTAACATACGCAATAAAACACGCTTACATACTAGTGTAATTAGGCCCGCCACCACCTTCAGGAGCAGTCCAAACAATATTTTGGCGTGGGTCCTTGATATCGCACGTTTTACAGTGAATACAATTTTGTGCATTGATTTGCAATCGCGGGCCTTTTTCTTCTTGTACTATTTCATAGACACCAGCAGGGCAGTACCGAGTTTCTGGGGATGCATATTGTTGGTAATTCACTGAGATAGCCAAAGCCTTGTCAAGTAATTTTAAATGACAAACTTGATTTTCCTCATGAAATGTATTTGATAAATATACAGATGATAATTTATCAAATGTGAGTATCCCATCGGGCTTGGGGTAATCAATTTTTTTAGATTTTTTTGCAGTTTTAAGCGTTAGATGATCTGCGTGATTGGCTAGTGTCCATGGGGATTTGCCTCGAGAGACGTACGTTTCAAAGGCAGCATTGGCTAGACCTGCAAAGAGACCGAATCGAAAGCCTGGGCGAATGTTTCGTACCTTGTATAATTCTTCCGCTATCCAAGATTGTTTTACCTTGTTTGTAAACGCTGTGAGCTCAACTTGCCCTTTAGTGGCGTCACAGGCCATGGCTTCAAAGCACGCCTCAGCCGCAAGCATTCCTGATTGCATAGCTGTATGTATTCCCTTGATCTTGGCTACATTAAGAAACCCCGCCGAATCACCAATGAGCAAACCACCAGGAAAGGTTAATTTGGGCAATGATTGCCAACCACCTTCATTCAGTGCTCTTGCACCATAAGCTATTCGCTCGCCACCAGATAACAAATTACGTAGAAAAGGGTGGGTTTTAAATCGTTGGAATTCCTCGAAAGGATTAAGCCATGGGTTTTGATAATCTAATCCCACAACAAAACCAATGGCTATTCGATTATTTGATAAATGATAAATAAATGAGCCACCATAGGTTCTGTAATCAAGCGGCCAACCTACAGTATGAACAACGTGACCTCTCTGATGTTGAGCGTCAGGAATTTGCCAAATTTCTTTAATGCCTAGGCCATAGGTTTGTGGTAGAACATTTTTTCTTAAGTCAAAACGATGCATCAAATGTTGACTGAGTTCACCACGGCATCCCTCTGCAAAAAGGGTTTGTTTGGCTAGCAAATGCATACCGGGTTGATAGTTAATCGTTGGTATACCTTCTTTATCAGTACCCATATCGCCCGTGGAAACGCCGATCACTTCTCCGTTTTCGTTATATAAAATATCGGTAGCGGCAAACCCTGGATAAATCTCACACCCAAGGCGCTCCGCTTCTGCGGCCAGGAATTGACATAGTTCGCCTAAGCTGATTATGAAATTACCCTTATTTTTCATGGGCGCTGGGGTAGGGAGGTGATAAGTATTTTTTTCGGTTAAAAATATAAATTTATCGTTAGTAACCGGGGAGTTTAATGGAGCCTCTTGCCACGTATCAGGCAAAAGTGATTTCAAACTGCGGGGCTCAAGAACCGCACCGGATAAAATATGAGCCCCAACTTGTGCTCCTTTTTCAAGGATACAGACTTGTATTGATTGATTTTGAAGGGTCGCTAATTGTTTGATTTTAATTGCGGCAGCTAATCCCGCAGGACCTGCACCAACGATGACAACATCATATTCCATTGTTTCATGTTCCACACCAAACTCCTATCTCGTCATCTAACGATGAAATATTAACATAGCCGTTATGCACTAACAAAAAATACTCTTATGAATGGCCTCTATCCGACCGCCAGCTACGACTAGGTTTTCGGAATGAAAAAGCAAGAGGATTGTAGCCGCGATTTAGATGGTTTTTAAATCAAATAAATTAATATTTAAGATAGTACGACTTGTTATTGAAAAAAATAACATGATACTCTAATCTGTTGATTTTATAAAAATTTTCACAGCAATTTTGGTGGGCTTCTTTTGAAGCTCAAATGTAGTCTGAGAATATTGGATGTAGGCGGTTAGTAGCATGAAAATAGAGAAATTGTACGATAATATTGCAGGTACGTATAATCAAAAGGCCAGTGCTGATGTCCTCTCAGAGGCAAACAATACAGCTTTTTCTTTAATTACAAGGAATGCTCAATGTTTAGAGTCCATTTTAGCATTGGGTGTGGGTGATGGCGTTTGTCTACTTCCATATAAAGAATTTTATCCAGCATCTCTCCTTTATGGCTTAGATGTTTCAGAGAACATGTTACGAAAAGCAAAGACTCAGCTTAATTGTCAGGTTTATCATGGCGATATTGCAAAAGCCTCATCTCTTATTAATAAGAATAATTTTGATTTAATTCTGGCGCATTTTGTCTGTGCTTATGTTCCTATTTCAATAAGTCTAGGTGAGTGTAAAAAAATCATGTCAGAGCGAGGTTTGGTTTCGATCGTTACCAATACCCTGGAATCGTTTGCAAAGATGCAAGAAATTTTAAGAAAGATGAAAAAATCTCCTAATCCTTTTAATAGACTTGTGAGTTATCATATTAAACAGGCACTAAAAACAGTATATGTGCCTGATAATTTAGATCATTTAAGATCAATTTTTGTATCAAGTGGTCTAACGCCTCGTGAGTCACACCTGGTTGAAATTAACATTAACTTAAAGACAGAAAAAGAAGTATTCGAGTTTTTCATTGATGGGGGCTGGTTTGCTAGTGGTCTTATGCATCCACTTCTACCTAAGCGAGTTTTTCACAACATCATAAAACGGTTAATTCATGAGCATGTTCGTCTGCCTTATGAAGATAACTTGCAGGTTGCCATTGTTGTTGGTAGTAAATAACGCAACATTTTTAATGTTTATGATCATCAGTCGCTGGGGTGTGTTTCACTGACTGATGATCATTATTAGCTAATATTCCAGGGTGTTCTTTAGTCGGTTCAAAATCACTCTATTTATTTTTCATGGACGTTGAGAGAATTACCAGTTATAGCCACATTAGCATTTGTTGAATGTTTAATAATCTCACCATAAGTCGATGTATGAACCGTTAATAGACCCTAAACAAAAAATTGTTCAATATGTAAGCTATATCACATTTTTTGAGTTAAACTGTGCTTCTCAATCAATTACTGCGTATAAAAATATAAAATGCCATTTACTCACATTTTGCTAGCGGTATTAGTAGCCATTATTTGGGGCATTAATTTTATTTTTGTTAAATTTAGCCTTGATGAATTTTCTCCATTATTGCTCTGCGCATTACGGTTTTTGTTAGCCAGTGTTCCTGCCATTTTTTTTATAAAACCGCCCGCCATACCTTTTAGGATAGTTGCATTGTATGGGTTAATTATGTTTGCCTTGCAATTTTCGCTGCTATTTATGGGAATGAACGTCGGGATGACTCCAGGAATGGCATCGTTAATTATGCAGACTCAAGTGTTTTTCAGTATGTTTTTTGCAGCTTTTATTCTCGGTGAAAAATTAAATTTTTGGC
>CAXNER010000119.1:0-4836 GCA_964201315.1 Legionellaceae bacterium | reverse complement strand
GCAGCAAGGATGAGCTGTATATAATCAATGACAGGCTCAGAAATAATAACGTGCTGGGCTTCCTGTTGCCAAAGGAGTAGACGCTGCGCGTCAATAATCGGTGCTTGATTTAAAAAATCCCTACTGTGATACTCGGATTTTAACAATTGACGCTCAGCATCAGGCGGCGGATAACCAATGCTTAGCCGCATTAAAAACCGATCAAGTTGCGATTCTGGTAATAAATAAGTTCCCGTTTGATAAGATGGATTTTGAGTTGCAATAACAAAAAATGGCACCGGCAATAATTCTGTTCCCGCATCCGTAGTGACTTGACGTTCCTCCATTGCCTCTAACAAAGCGCTTTGGGTTCTTGGAGTGGCTCGGTTTAATTCATCAGCGAGAATCAGTTGTGAAAAAATAGGGCCGTGATGAAATTTAAAGCGTTGAAGCTCCGCGTCAAAAATAGACACCCCCAACAAATCGCTAGGCAACAGATCACTCGTAAATTGTATACGCCGATAGCGCATGCCAGCAAAATGCGCCAGCGCCTGACTAAACGTCGTTTTCCCCATGCCAGGGATGTCCTCCAACAGCAAATGACCATTGGCAAGCAAACAGCTTATCCCTAACCTAATCACATCGTCTTTGCCGAGCAAGGTCTTGCTCAACGCTTGCTGCAATTTTTTTATCATTATAAACAACCGGCTAAGCCTAATAACTCAAAGTATAGACCTAAGCATCATAAAAAAACGTGCACAAACTTAGGGTCTGGTTGCCATTTATCATTTTTTAGTGCACTATCTGCGGTTTATTCGTTTGATTCCTGAGAGATTTATGGCAAAAGAAGATCATATTGAGATGGTAGGCACGGTTATCGATACTCTGCCCAATACTATGTTTCGTGTTGAATTAGAAAACGGACACGTTGTTACTGCACATATTTCTGGCCGTATGCGTAAAAATTACATTCGCATCCTGACCGGCGATAAAGTAAAAGTCGAGTTAACACCCTACGATTTAAGCAAAGGCCGCATCATTTTTCGTGACAAAAACTAGCAACATAGTGTACGTATAAAGTGCTTTTTAACCCACACTTCGAACATAATCAAGCTATAAAGCAACCCACAGAAAATTATATTGCTCTCTTTAATACAACCAGAAAAGAGCTCTTTCTTGATGAGTGGAATTGTCTATGCTCATTCAATAAAATCATTAAGAGAGACGATGCAAAAATTATCTCCACACCATGGTCAGGGTTTCCAACTTAAACAGTTCCTTAGATTTTTATTTCCATAAACTAGTACTCATTGAAGTATAGCGAATTAAAATTTCAATGACCGATTAAATTTATTATACAATCAACATCACTGGCTATCTATTTTGCAACAATGACTTAAAAATAGCCAAGACATCCATCGAGAATTACCTGACCAAACGCCTACGGCTTCAGGAGCAACAAGCGACCCCTCAGCGCTTGGTAGACTATGGTCGACGGTAGCTCGGGTGGTTTACAGCGGGGGTGGGGTTGGCGACGAAGTACACGGGCGTCGTAGACCGGTGCTTGCAGGTATCGGGCCGCCAAACCTGACATTAATACCGGCCCATCACCAATCCTAGCAACATTTAAGTCCGACCCATCGCCTAAACAATGTGGGTTCACGCAACTCTATCCTCCATAGGCCCATGTCACTATTGCGGCTGTGTTATCACCGCACAATCATCCGCCGGCCTGTGTATTGTCCCATTCCATCAACGAAAGCAGTTATCCCATCATATGCCCCCACTCTAATCTTTCCATGTATATCTTTCAAGTGGAATGCCCACCCATTTGGAGATGCCACAGGGTTACTCAATTCAGCCGGTAGGGCTTGCGCATTCCCTTTTTGATTTGTCTTCAATGCGGCATGTACAATGGCAGCATTGGGTGGGTTGGCTTGGAAGCTGTTGTGTCCCTTCGCCCAATCACCCATGAATTGCGATACAGTGATAAAGCCTGCTTCTCGCACCGGGCGGTCACTGAAATAAAGCACCTTCTCATCCATGCCTTGCAGGGTTTAGCGTATACCCACTGGCAGACTTTGTAATAACGCCTTTGTCTGCGCGCAATACAAACAAAAATGACGCTTTTTGTTTCGCTTCACTTGCTACCTTCTTGGGTGATTGCTCACCAGGTGCAGCAATAGCCAAAATAGGTAAAGAGCAGCTAAGTCCAACGAGTGACAGAGATACCGCTAAGCGCGTTAATGTATGCATTTATTGTCCTTTTTTTCATTATTATTTTCCTACCTCTCGTAAGTATAGACGTTATTTCTAACATGCAAGGCAGGCGGGTTTTCTGAATAATGTGAATACACCTTCGCTGAAATAAATTCGATTCTAGGATAAAAAGCGGGGGCTGCCGCCCTCCTTTGCCCTCTCCGATGGCGGTGGAGATTTGTTTTGAGAGTCAGCAAATAATCCAAAATTAAGAATTGGACGCTGAGTCTTTATGAAGGGGTTCCCATCTTGGTCAAGACTCATTTCAATACCCATGGAGTAATTTTCCCAAATACAGCCGTCCTCTTTCTTTTGAACAAAACCCAATAACATTAGTACATCAGAGTGGCCTTGCCTTAGCGCTAAAAAAGCAGGGAATACGTTATTTTCATCTTGTGCAGAAGGGTTTGCACCAAAGCTAAGGAGCATTGAGACAACATCAACATTGCCTTGATGAGCGGCCATATGGAGGGGCGTTGCACCGTCACCCCTTGGCTGATTAACGTCTGCTTCTAATTCCGCAAGCACTCTGATAGCAGTGGCATGGCCGTTCGTTGTGGCGACCATTATAGGAGTGTACCCCTGTACCAAGGTTCCATTAAGGTTTGCACCAAGTCTATGTAGTAAACGGATTACATCTGTGTGCCCGTATTCTGCAGCACCGCAGACACTTGACGGCTCATCAAGACTTGCACCCATCGTGTGAAGCGCCTCAACCACATCAGCATGGCCATTTTGTGCTGCTATAAAAAGGGGGGTTATTCCCGTAGATTTTCTTGGTACAAACATAGTTGCCCCAAATTCACGAAACTGCATGATGGCAGCCATGTGACCCTGTTGAGCGCTTAAAAAAACGGGCGTTATACCGTCAATATCTTGTATATTTAGACAAGCGCCCAACTCATATAATAGTGTAATTGCATCATGCTGACCCTCGTATGCTGCACAATGAAGGGCGGCTATGCCATTATTGTCCTGTGCATTAAGATCCGCTCCCATTAGATACAATGCAATGATTAGAACAATGTTACCGCATGTCGCTGCCCGATGGAGTGTCTGCCTACCCAAACCATCACGGTGAAAATATGCCGCTTGATTACTGTACGATAGCCTATGCCCTGCAACTGCACGAATAAATTCCACCGTAAATAATTTTCCGCTTACGTCCTGATTTTGTAGAAGAATATCAATGATAACTTCGCCCAACTTAGGATTTTTTTCCACATGATCAATCAAAGATAATGCATCCCCATTACTGATTCTAAACAATTTATCGAACAAAAATCGCTTAGCGTTTAATCCAAGCTTCATCACCATTTCAACCACTGTTTTTAGTCGAGGAGCTGAAAAATCCTTGATTAAACTTGCCATAAGTTTTGATTCAGTCGACTGATCATCTGTGTTCAGTAAGGTATACATTGGCTCTACTTCTTGAATGGCTAATGGCGCTGATTTTAGTATTGATGCCTGTGGTTGCCTTTTCGCTTTCTCACTATAAAAAGATGGTGTTTGTTTTAAGACGGGCCTTGTAGCAGCTTTTACTACCACAGGGGCGGCCACGGCACTTGTCGTCTCACGCAAAGCCTGAGAGTCTATTATTATAGGCTTACGAGCAACCGCTTCGCAGCGCTTATGTTCCGTCACAAATGCGTTAAATTCGACTTCATCTTTACCTATTTTTTTCATAAAGATATGCAATGCCAACGCATCGTTACCCTGCTCAACTTGTGTAATAACTTGAGCGCCCCAATCACTAGGAGCAAGCTCGTGCAGGCGCTCAACATCCGACAATCGAGACGCCCCCATGATGGCCTGTAGTGATCGCATAAGTGGATCACTCCACTCTGATTTTTCTTCACAAGCCACAAATACGCGTTCTGAACGCGTGCAGGCTACCAACAATCGATTAAATAAAGGCCCTAAACTTTCATCGCCAACGCCTGCCTTTGGACGGTGCTGGGATGGCTTCAAACCCGTAGGTCCTTTCTTACACGCCTCTTTTAAACTGTCATCTGAAAATAAGTGATAGCCTATGATAATCTCATATTCCAATCCCTTGATTTCTTCTGGTGTAAAAATAAGATCGGTCTTAAAAAGCACCGCTGCTTCTTGACGGTATTTTTCTGAAGGGATAATCACCGCAAAATTCGTGCCCTTTGCATGCTCTTTAATCCACGCCGATGCACGTAGCTCCTCGGGATCACACACCAAAACATACCCAAGCGCGTCGTTTTTGTCCTTGGCAAGGCTCGGCAAAATGGCACTTGTTTCAATTTTATCTATCTTGCCCCCAGTAAATTCAAACTTCCTAGCAATAATCGCATTGGCCGCATGCACAACGTTCAAAGGACAACGGTAGCTGATAGGTAGATCAACTTGCGAATACTTGTAGTTTTTCTCATAAAGCATCGTGTTGATAAAAGAAGCGATGGAAAGCACATCCTCCAAACTCTGGTGACTGTCCGTACAAAATACAATCGCCCCTTCTTTTGCTATTTCAAAAACCTCCCTAATCTGTAGGGGAGACAAATCGTGTGCTTCATCAACAAAAACAAAATCATGGGTGTTTTTTTCAGATAAGGGACAAAAAGCAGGTGC
>CAXNER010000118.1:0-4867 GCA_964201315.1 Legionellaceae bacterium | reverse complement strand
TGGGGGGGGTAACGACTTTCTCGATGCGCGCCATTTTATGCATTGAGTCACTAACGGAGTTAGCCGCCTCTGCAAGCTTGATGCTAGCATCATCACTTGGATTATTATAAGGTGGTTTTTTATAGATGCTAGTACATCCCGTAAGGAGTGCTGATGCTATAAGAAATATAAGAAGCGTTCTGTTCATCTATTCCAATAGGTTGCTAAAGGGATGCATTGATTGAAACAGGAGCCTGGCGGCTTGTCAAGCAGATGTGATGTAATTCAAAGGATTTAGGACTTACGTTACACCTAGATTACAGATGTATTTTTAAAACCAACGAAAGCTCGCACTAGCATTAGAGGTCATTTTATACTTGTTTTTGGCTTGCAACGGTTTGAAAAATACATCTGTAATCTAGGTGTAAAGTAACTCCTAGGATAATTCAGTTAATGGGTAGCCTCTCAACAGCCCCTAGTTTCCGGCTCTCAATGAGTTTAAAAAATAGTATTAGTTTCCGGGGTTATTAAAACGTTATGTTAATGGCTATTGCAAAATTTCAAGTGTTTTTAGATAAAACTAAAGTAGGTTTAAGTTTTGCGAGAGCCCAGCGGTTGAGGTCATCTGTAACCCTAACGTTTCATGTATAAACTATAAACGATTTGACCCGCCCGATTAGATTTGAGTTGTTGCCATATTGATTCATCCATGTCTATAACGTGCGCGGACTCAAGGTAAAGTAACCCACCAGCCTTTAATAAATTAGCTTTAGCGAGTAAAGCGATGCAGAGCGCGAGGTGGTCTGATGCGAAAGGTGGATCTAAAAACACAATATCAAATTGTTCATTTGTTTGTTGTAAAAATTTAGTGGCATCAACGTTACGTACATTTAATTTTGATGACTTAAATAATGAGACTTGTTTTAGTAAATTGGCATATGCGATGGGGTTTTGTTCAAGCAGTAGCACGTTTGCAGCGCCTCTTGAATAGGCCTCAATTCCAAGGGCACCACTACCAGAAAAAGCGTCAAGACAATGTGCGTCACGAATGTCATGCATCAACCAATTAAATAGCGTTTCTCTCACACGAGAAGGTGTAGGCCTTAGCCCATCAATGGCAGGGAAATGCAGTTTTTTGCCGCGAAATTGACCGCCAATGATGCAAATAGTTTGTTTCACTTCACGCTTTTCCTACGGTAATTTGCAATAGTTTATTCGGTGTTATTCGTTGCTGAAATGCAGCCTTTATTTCTTGTATAGTTACCGCGTTTATCCTGTCTACATAAGTACGTAGATAATCGTCAGGCATATGGTAAAAAGCAATTTTCAATAGCATATTGGCAATACTGCGGTTGCTGGCCAGCGACAAGGGGAAACTACCTGTCAAATATTGCTTGGCCGCTATCAACTCTTTTTCATCTGGCCCCGTTTGAATAAAAGACGTAAGCGTTTCACGAGTAATGTCTACTGCGGCCTTAATTTGCTTGTGCTTAGTGGAGAAATTTATTAAAAAAGGTCCTATGCCTGGCATGGGTGAGAATTGACTGGAAACACCATAGGTCAATCCTCTTTTTTCGCGCAGCTCATAGGCTAATCTAGAGACCAAGGCGCCGCCGCCGAGGATGTAATTCCCGACCATCAGTGGAAAATAATCGTGGTCATTGTGAGTGATGCCTAGTTGACCCAGTCGTAAAATAGTTTGAGCGGATGGAAATGGAACTTCAATGTTCATCTCTTCTGTTAGCGGTAGAGCCTTTGGTATTTTAGTTGCACTATGGCCAATTGGTAGGTCTTTTACGATGTTTTCAGCCAATTGTCGGGCAGAAGCTTCGTCAATTGCTCCCACAAGCACAATCATCGCATTACTACTTACAAAATACTGGTGATAAAAATTACGAACCTGTTCAATCGTTAATGTGTTCACACTAGCTTGATTGCCATTAATCGGGTGGCCATAAGGGTGCTGTTTATAAAGTGCTTTAAAAAAAGTTTGATTAGCCATCTCGTCAGGCGATTCCTGTGCTGCTGCAATGGCCATTAGTTGTTGATTTTTTTCCCGCTGAAAGGCGTTCTCCGGGAAGTTGGGGTGAGCAATTATCATGGCGTACGTATCTGTTGCTTTTTTAAGAGCGATGGGGGAAGTTAATGTCTTTAGGTTTAATACAACCATGTCTTGGTTGGTATCCTCTTCATATTGTGCACCTGTGCTAGCTAAGTTTTCTGCGATTGTGTCGGCATCAAGGCCCCCATTGCCTTGGTTTAGCAGTTGTGTCGTGAGCGCACTTAGGCCAAATTTGTCTCCATCGTATGCTGACCCCGCGGCAAAAGCGATACTGATGTCGAGCATGGGTACTTCCATTGCCTGATAAAAGACCACGTGAGCACCATTTTTTGTTTGCCATTGCAGTGTTTCGAAGGGTTTAGCTGCAATTGCCGGCGGTAAGGCCAGCAGCCACAGGCTAAACAGCATGATTCCTTTCTTTATAAGTGTGTTGTGTGTCGTGCTCATCTGGTCCCCTAGTGTTTCACTGGTATTAATTGTGCTTCTGTCATGTCATTTTCTTGAAAATAGCGAAGAGCTGCGTTTTGCAACTGCTTGGTGGTTACAAGATTGATTCGGTCTACGTATTTCTCAGACGTTTGCCAACCAATGCCTACCGTTTCTAGCATGCCGAGTTCCATTGCTTGGCCAAAAATAGAATCTCTCTCAAATGTTTTTTGTGCGACAATTTGTGTTTTTACGCGTTGCAACTCTTTTTCGCTAATTGTCTCTTTTTTAAGACGTTCTATCTCTGTGAGAATGTTTTTTCTTAATTCAGTTACCGTGTGGGATTGGCTTGGGGTCCCATAAAGCACAAACTGAGTTTGGTAACGTGCATACAAATTATAAAAAACATCAACATTACTAGCCACTTGTTTAGCACGAACGAGCACCGTACTAAAGCGACCGCTGTCACCAGCATCAAGAATACCCGCTATGATCTCTAGGGCATAAGGGTCCATAGCATTTGCAGCAGAGACGGTTTTTACTGTAGGTACGGTAAACCCAATCATCAACATCGGTAGTTCTGCATGGCTATGAACATCGACTGATTTTTTGCCCAAATACGGTGGTTCATTTTGAGGCTTGCGCTCTAATTGTGTATGTCTGCCAATTTTTCCAAAATATTTGTTTGCTAATGCATAAACATTTTTATCATCAACGTCCCCAACGACAACTAATGTAGCATTGTTTGGCGCATAAAAACGTTGATACCATGTTCTTGCGTCTGTAACGTTCATTTGTTTAAGGTCACTCATCCAACCAATAACGGGGTGGTGATAGGGAGACGCGAGGTGTGCAGTGGCCAGAAAACGTTCAAATGTTAACGCTTGGGGGTTGTCATCTGTGCGGTTTCGTCTTTCTTCTTGAATGACCTTCATTTCTTTGCCAAATTCTTCTTTATCAAGCAATAAATTTTGCATGCGATCGGCTTCAAGTTTAAAGCTAACTTCAAGATTTTGAGTTGCAATTTTTTCGAAATAGGCAGTGTAATCATTGTTTGTAAACGCATTATCCTGACCACCAAGGGCTGCGATAGTTTTAGAAAAAACACCTAACGGGTAAAGTTTTGTGCCCTTAAACATCAAATGTTCTAGCGCGTGGGATACACCAGTAAGCCCGCCGGGCTCGTCAGCAGACCCTACGTTGTACCATATCATAGTGACGGCGACCGGGGCGCGGTGATCTTCCTTTACGAGTATTTTTAGGCCATTATCTAGGGTAAACTGCTGTACCTGACTAAATGTTTGGCAGGAAATCAGTGTTAATACTGTTATTAACACGATGCGCATGGCATACCTCAGTGAGGAAAAAGTGATAGAATTCCATATTTCACCGGCTTTGTATACTTATGATTAAATGGTTTAAACGAAATCAGGGCGCGTCCGAGCCTGAAATAACGCCTACTGAGCAACCCAACTCATTAGCACAAGCTCAATTGCCAACCAGTGAAACGGTGAGCCAAGAGACTTCCCCTGATGAGCTGGGCGTATTTGCTCGTTTTAAGAAAGGGTTAAGTAAAACCCGCCATCATTTAGGCGATGGTATTGGCCGATTATTGCTTGGTAAAAAAGAAATAGATGTCGCGTTGCTCGAAAGCTTAGAAGAATTGTTATTAAGCGCCGATTTAGGCATTGATACGACAAAAGTAATTCTAGAGCAGCTAAGCCATGGTCTAGATAGAAAGCAATTAACTGATGGTGACGCTGTATTTCTGGCCTTAAAAGCCCGCTTGCAAGATATGCTGACCATCGATAAACCGCCTTTAGCATTGGCGACAACGAGCGGGTCTCCTTTTGTTATTCTTATGGTGGGGGTTAATGGCGCCGGAAAAACGACAACCATTGGTAAGCTTGCCAAGCTATATCAGCAACGTGGTAAAAAAGTAATGCTCGCTGCCGGCGATACATTTCGTGCGGCTGCGGTTGAGCAGTTGCAAGTGTGGGGGGAGCGCAACCAGATTCCAGTCATCGCTCAACATACAGGTGCTGATAGCGCTTCAGTTATTTTTGATGCATTTCAGGCGGCTAAGGCGCGTGGGGTAGATGTGTTAATTGCCGATACTGCAGGACGCTTGCATACTCAAAATAATTTGATGGATGAATTGAAAAAAATTAAACGAGTGCTGCATAAAATTGATCCCCTTGCTCCACATGAGACAATGTTGGTTTTAGATGCAAGCATTGGACAAAATGCGCTAAATCAGGCGCGCCAATTTGATAAAGCTATCGGTTTAACAGGAATTACGATGACCAAGCTTGATGGAACTGCAAAAGGTGGAATATTGTTTGCCATTGCCAACGAATTGAGGATACCATTTCGTTATCTGGGGATTGGCGAAGGGCT
>CAXNER010000117.1:0-4911 GCA_964201315.1 Legionellaceae bacterium | reverse complement strand
TAGGACTATTGATCCAGGCTATAACGGGTGCTTTTTTTCTGAGAACACCGTTATCAATTTCCTCGCGAGTAGAATGCTGTAAATGTTCAGACTGTTTGACTGACCCTAAACTTAAACTACTTGGCAAGCCATATATTGGAGTATTGTATTTTTCTGTTTTAGTTAAATTTCCCTTTAGTAGAGGCATGTAATAACCAGTAAATAAGCCGTGAATGGGCTTTGGTTTTGTAAATTCAATTGGATAAAACCATTTTTCAAAAAATGCTCTTGCTGTAACTCCATAAAAAGAATCAATAGACAACGCGGCCCTGCAAGCGGGATGCCAGTCTTTGGCTTGTAAATTAATATGATTAGAACCAACGGGATGACTAGGTTTTTGCTTTAAGAAAGTTTTGCAAGATACCTTAAATGCAGACAATGATTTTTTAATATTTGCTTCATTCCAACCAGGCAATTGTGCGAAAGATATTTTCTTTAAAATAATCTCTTTTGTACTGACTTTCTTTAATGTTTCAGACTTAATAGCTACCTTTTTAGGAGGCGCGGCGCTAATAATTTTTGTACTGATTTTCTTTAGTGTTTCAGTCTTAATCACTGGTTTTTGAATGTTTTTATGCAGCAAGGGCCAGAAAAGGCTCAATGTAATACAAGTAATACTAATGATGATATAAATGAATAGTCGTTTCATAACGGAGGTTATTTTTGCACAAAATGGATTTTATTGCAACATTCTTTGGTCGTTGGTAATAGTAACGGTATTTGGTTCTCGCTATGATAGACTCTTTTTATGCCGTTTTTGGTCCACTCGTTTAAGAGTAATTAGAGGTTTTAGGATGTGTTTAGCAATGCCTGCAGAAGTTACTGAGATACTTGATAATCAACGAGCCATCGTTAATCTCGGTGGCATTAAAAAAGAGATTTCAACCATGCTCTTAGAGCATGTTGCCGAGGGTGATTATGTCATTCTTCACGTGGGTTATGCCTTGGTCAAATTAGATGAACAGGAGGCGCAAAAGACGCTATTATTGTTTGCTGAAATGATGCACGGAGCCGATGCTTTATGAAATATATTGATGAATTTCGTCAGGCTGATGTTGCAAAAGCGTTGGTATGCGCCATTATCAAAAAAGCAGATATTACACGCTCTTATCGATTGATGGAGTTTTGTGGTGGGCATACGCATACTATCCATCGTTACGGACTTCCTAGTTTATTACCCGCGAACGTGGAAATGATTCACGGACCGGGTTGTCCTGTTTGTGTATTACCCACTTCACGGATCGATAAAGCAATTGCATTAGCCTCTACGCCCGATGTGATTTTATGCAGCTATGGCGATATGTTGCGAGTACCAGGCTCTGGTCAGAAAAGTTTATTGCAAGCAAAAGCGCAGGGTGCTGATGTGCGCATGGTGTATTCTGTGGATGATGCACTGGCTATCGCACAACGTAATCCACAAAAAGAAGTGGTGTTTTTTGCGATTGGTTTTGAAACAACCACGCCACCGACAGCTTGCGCCATCATGCAGGCAGAGGCATTAAAACTTAAAAATTTCAGCGTATTTTGTAACCACGTACTGACCCCGGTTGCGATGGACAGTTTATTGCAAGCAGAAGACAAGGCTGACTCTGTTAATTTAGATGGGTTTGTGGGGCCTGCGCATGTCAGTATTGTTACTGGGAGTAAAGCGTATGAAGCCGTAAGTTTTAAATATCAAAAACCAATTGTTATTGCAGGATTTGAACCCCTTGATGTTTTACATTCTATTTTGATGTTGATTGAACAAATCAATGAAAACCGTAGTGATGTTGAAATACAATACACCCGCGCGGTGACGCGTGAGGGTAATTTACTGTCCCAAGCCATCGTTTCTGAAGTACTGGAGTTGCGTAAAACCTTTGAGTGGCGAGGGTTGGGCCAAATTTCTGCAAGTGCTCTACAAATCAAGCCACGTTATAAAGCGTTTGATGCTGAGCGCCGGTTTACATTGCCTGATAGCGTGAGTGTTGAGCATAAACAGTGTGACTGCGGTGCTATATTGCGAGGGATTAAAAAACCTACCGATTGTAAATTATTTGCGAAAGTTTGCACCCCTGAGAATCCATTGGGATCGTGCATGGTTTCTTCAGAGGGCGCGTGCGCCGCGGTGTATGCCTATGGTCGAGCGAGTGTAATAGCATGACAGAAACAGTAATTGTCAAGATAGGCGGTGTTAAAAAATCGGTAGGTCCTAAACTCAATATAAAAAATGGGTGTATCGATTTAAGCCATGGAAGCGGAGGGCGTGCCACGGCCCAGTTGATTGACCAACTCTTTTTTCAAGCCTTTGAGAATGAATGGCTAGCGCAAAAAAATGATTCTGCATGTTTTTCAGTAAACGCAGGTCGTATGGTAATGACCACTGATGCGCATGTGGTTTCACCACTATTTTTTCCAGGTGGGGATATTGGCTCTTTAGCGGTGCACGGTACCATCAATGACATTGCAATGGTTGGTGCTAAACCACTGTATTTATCAGCGAGCTTTATTTTAGAGGAAGGGTTTCCACTGTGTGATTTAAAGCGCATTGTGACGTCGATGGCAATGGCTGCAAAAAAGGCCAATGTTGCCATTATTACTGGAGATACAAAGGTAGTTGAGCGCGGTAAAGGCGATGGTATTTTTATCACGACGACAGGTGTTGGTGTTGTTCCTGAGGGTATTCATGTTTCAGGTGATAGAGCACGCCCTGGTGATGATGTCATCGTTAGTGGTTATATTGGTGATCACGGTGTGGCCATTATGTCTTTACGCAATAATTTAGCGTTTTTTACCAGCATTGAATCCGATACCGAAGCCTTGCATGATTTAGTTAGTCACATGATAACTGCGGTGCCTGACCTTCATTGTCTTCGTGATCCAACCCGTGGCGGTATTGCAACAACGTTGAATGAGTGGGCTCTTCAGTCGCAGGTTGGATTTATGATTGATGAAAATCAAATCCCAATTCGAGCAGAAGTTGCGAGCGCTTGTGAACTGTTAGGTCTAGATGCTATGTATGTTGCCAACGAGGGGAAGTTACTGGCCATTTGTAGACCAGAAGACACTCATAAACTGTTAGATGCAATGCGCGCGCATCCACAGGGCAGACACGCTTCTGTGATCGGGAAGGTCATCGAGGATCCACGATGTTTTGTGCAATTACGCACAAAACTGGGCGGTATGCGGATGATGGATTGGTTAGTAGGCGAGCAATTACCAAGGATTTGCTAGTAATGGATATAAAGACAACACAGTTTTTACCTCATGCACTATTACAAGGATTGCTCGATGCTCTTATACGCGCAGGTTTTGCGTGTGTTGGGCCGCAAGTTCGTGATGGGGCGATTGTTTATGACACCCTTACGTTAGCCGAACAACTACCTTGGGGCGTACGTGACCACCAGGCGCCCGGTGAGTACCGGCTTGAAGTCCTTGCTGAAAAAAAAGCGTTTTCTTGGGCAAATGGGCCCCAGGCTATTAAACCTATTTTATTTAAACCGACTGAAACTGTTTGGCGGGCCGAGCGTAATCCTCTTGGTAAATTGGAATTCAATGCGCACATTGCAACGGAGCAAGCGGTCGCTATTATTGGTGCGCGTGCTTGTGATCTAGCGGCGATGGCTATTCAAGATAAAATATTTCTTGCCAAAGAGCGGGTTGACGTTCGTTATCAACGTCGTCGAGAGGCATTGTTTGTTGTTGCGGTTAATTGCACTTATTCGTCCAACAATTGTTTTTGTGTGTCCGCAGGGACTGGCCCAAACATTACCCAACCGTATGATATTTTAATGACTGAGTTAGATGACGGATTCGTAATTAAGAGTGGTAGTGTGCGTGGTGAGAGCATAGTGGCGGCTTTAAACTTGAAAAATGCCGCTCATCAACAATGCAGTGTTGCAATTGATGCGGTTCAAGAGGCCGCTGACATGCAAACAAAACGCATTCCTTTCGATAATAAACGCGAGTTACGGGATGTATTGTTTGCAAATTTAGGGCACTCACGATGGGATGATGTTGCTGAACGTTGTTTATCGTGCGGTAATTGCACCGCAGTATGTCCCACCTGTTTTTGCCATAGCGAGACCGACAAACCAAGCCTTGATGGGGCAAGCACTGCGCATCAGCGTGAGTGGGATTCGTGTTTTACGGCCGGTCATAGTGAATTGGGTGGCAAACCTGTGCGTGAAGATACAAGCCAGCGCTATCGGCAATGGTTGACCCATAAGGTGGGCAGTTGGTTTGATCAATTTGGCACGAGTGGGTGTGTTGGCTGTGGTCGCTGCACGACCTGGTGCCCCGTTGGCATTGATATCACGGAAGAGTTGGCCGCAATGTCTGGTGAATCAAATATACGGAAAATAAAAAATGACTAAACTCCCTGTCGATATTTATTTGCCGAAATTAGCGGAAATTATTCAACGCACAGAAGAGTCTCCTACTATATTTACATTAAAAACACAGTTTATGGATCCTTGCGAGCAAGCGTTTTCGTTTCATCCAGGCCAATTTAACATGCTCTATCTTTATGGCGTGGGCGAGGTGGCTATTTCCATTGCATCAGATCCTGCAGAAAAAAAATTTTTAAGTCACACCATACGTGCAGTAGGTCGAGTGACTAAAGCCTTGCAAAAGTTACAAAAAGGATCGCAAATGGGTATTCGTGGTCCTTATGGTAAGGGCTGGCCCGTTGAGGAAGCCAAAGGTAAAGACATCATCATTGTGACGGGGGGCTTAGGCTGCGCGCCGACGGTGTCTGTTATTAATTATATTTTAGCCAGGCGCGAAGAGTATGGCTCGTTAACCATTCTCCAGGGGGTTAAACACAGCGACGATCTTATTTTTCAGCATCAGTACGCATTATGGCGACAGGCACCGAACACACATATTCAT
>CAXNER010000116.1:0-4911 GCA_964201315.1 Legionellaceae bacterium | reverse complement strand
AGCTACCATAGAAAGTAACGAGAGCTTAAAAGATTATGAGGTGAGGTCGCCGACCGATGGACGCATTCTGACTCGAAACATAAGTGCGGGGAACGTTGCTGGAAGTGAACCCTTATTTACATTGGCCAATTTGGCAGATGTATGGGCAGAGCTCCATGTTTTTCCACGCGACTTAGGCAAGGTTAATGAAGGGCAAATGGTCACCATCCATTCACAAGAGGAAGATAGAGAGGTGCGCGCACCCATTGCGATGCTTTTGCCTACGACCGATCCTTTGAGTCAAACAGTCATTGCTATTGTCACTATTGCCAACCCAAAAGAAGTGTGGCGACCAGGAACCATTGTCAGAGGTGATGTTTTGATTGCAGAGAAATCTGTCCCTGTTCTTGTTAAAGCTAGCGCTCTACAAAATGATAAAAATTCAACAGTGATTTTCATTGCCAAGGATAATCAATACGAAATGCGACCCGTTAAGTTGGGAGAGAGTGATGGAGAATGGGTAGAGGTTAAAATCGGTTTGAAAGCGGGAACCAACTACGTTACCACCAATAGTTTTCTCATTAAAGCTGATATTGAAAAAGCAGGTGCTGAGCATGATCATTAGTCGGGAAGCACTTTTATGTTAGAGAATACGGTCCTTTTTTCTATTCGTCATCGCTGGTTTGTACTATTACTAGTGCTCGGGATAATGGGCTTTAGTGTTTACAATTATAAAAAATTGCCGATAGATGCGGTTCCTGATATTACCAATGTCCAAGTACAAATTAACACCGAAGCGGAAGGCTATTCGCCCTTGGAGGTCGAGCAGCGTGTTACTTACGTGATTGAAACAGCGCTTGCCGGTCTTCCTAAACTCGATTATACCCGCTCTCTGTCACGTTATGGTCTTTCACAAGTGACGGTAGTCTTTGAGGAGGGGACGAACATCTATTTTGCTCGCCAACTCATTGCTGAACGATTACAACAAATAGAAAGTCAATTACCAACGGGTTTAGAGCCTAGGATGGGCCCGATTGCTACAGGACTTGGTGAAATATTTATGTATGTTGTGGAGGCCAAACCGGGTGCTGTAAAAGAAGATGGAAGTGCTTACACGCCGATGGATCTCTTAACGTTACAAAAATGGGTTATTTTACCCCAACTTCGTAATACCAAAGGGGTTATCGAGGTCAACTCCATTGGTGGCTATGAAAAACAATTTCATGTCATGCCTTACCCGCAAAAATTACTGGCCTATCAATTAACGATTAGTGATGTGATGGAGGCTTTAGAAAAAAATAACGCTAATATTGGTGCGGGCTATATTGAACGAAATGGTGAGCAGTATCTCATTCGATTGCCAGGACAGGTAAAAACTATCGCAGATATCAAAAAAATTCTTGTTGCCAAAAGGGATGAGGTCATTTTACGCATAGGTGATATCGCGGATGTTAAATTAGGCGCTCCTTTGCGGACAGGGGCGGCCACTCAAAATGGGGAGGAGGTGGTCTTAGGCACGGCGATCATGTTAATTGGTGAAAACAGTCGTGAAGTTTCTGTGCGTGTTGCGAGTAAATTAGAAGAAATTAACCATAGTCTTCCCAAAGGCATTATTGCCAAGCCTGTTTATGATAGAACCAAACTTGTGGATAGAACGATTGCGACCGTTCAGAAAAATTTATTGGAAGGCGCACTCCTTGTTGTCATTATTCTTTTTCTTTTATTGGGCAATATCCGTGCCGCGTTGATTACCGCCGCAGTCATTCCCATTACGATGTTAATGACCATTACCGGCATGGTAGCACAAGGGGTTTCCGGTAATTTAATGAGTTTAGGTGCACTTGATTTTGGATTAATTGTTGATGGCGCAGTTATCATCATTGAAAATTGCATCCGTCGATTTGGTTTGGCGCAGCATAAGTTGGGTCGTTTATTAACAAAGGAGGAGAGGTTTAATGTCACCTCAGAGGCTACTGCGGAAGTGATTCGACCCAGTATCTTTGGCGTGCTTATTATTACGGTCGTGTATTTACCGATTTTCTCGCTCACAGGTGTTGAAGGAAAAATGTTTCATCCGATGGCGCTAACTGTCGTGATGGCCCTTTTAGCATCGCTGCTGCTCTCTTTAACGTTTGTTCCCGCAGCTGTTGCTGTTTTTATTACAGGTAAAGTTGATGAAAAAGAAAACATCATTGTTCGCTTTGTTAAAAAAGGTTATCAACCGTTATTAAATTGGAGCATGAATAATCCATGGAAAATGATAAGTGGTGCTATCGCCGTCACGCTACTTAGTCTATTGCTGTTATTTCGCATTGGAGCTGAGTTTATTCCTAGCCTTGACGAAGGGGATATTGCTTTACATGCCATGCGGATCCCTGGCACCAGTTTGTCCCAAGCCATTGGGATGCAAGTAACGTTAGAAAATCGCCTTAAAAAATTTCCAGAAGTGCGAGAAATTTTTAGTAAAATTGGTACGGCGGAAGTCGCTACAGATCCCATGCCACCTAATGTGGCAGATACGTTTGTGATGCTAAAGCCACGTGCGCAGTGGCCAAACCCAGAAAAGCCTAAAGAGGTGCTGGTTGGTGAAATGGAAAAAGCCGCTCAGGAAATCCCTGGGAATAACTATGAGTTTACTCAACCTATTCAAATGCGTTTTAACGAACTTATTTCTGGAGTGAGAAGCGATTTAGCAGTTAAAATTTTTGGTGATGATATCGATGAGTTGTTGGCGATTGCCAAACAAGTTAAAGCAGTACTCACAAAAATTCCTGGCTCTGCTGATATTAAAATTGAGCAAGCAACTGGCTTACCGGTGTTATCTATTATTCCTGACAAGGCGGCTTTAGAGCGCTATGGACTTAACATTTCTGAAGTACAAAGCGTGATACAGGTCGCGATGGGTGGAAAGGAAACAGGGCAGATATTTGAGGGAGATAGACGATTTGATATTGTTGTGCGATTGCCTGAATATCTTCGTACCGATGTAAAAACGTTAGAAGAACTTCCTATACCCCTTTCACTTGCGGGGACAGACTGGACATCAAAGAAACCCAATTATGTTCCTCTCAAAGAGGTTGCTAAATTAACCATTGCCTATGGACCCAATCAAATCAGTCGTGAAAATGGGAAACGGCGTGTGGTCGTTACTGCTAACGTGCGCGGACGAGATTTAGCGAGCTTTGTTGGGGCGGTTAAAAATACTATTCGTGAGAAAGTTGAATTACCGCCAGGTATTTGGATAAATTATGGCGGGACGTTTGAACAACTCATTTCAGCACAAGAACGATTAATGATTGTTGTCCCTATTACGTTGCTGCTTATTTTAGGCTTTTTATTTGTAGCGTTTGGCTCGGCTCGTGCGGCACTGTTAATTTTCTCAGGCGTGCCATTAGCGCTCACCGGTGGGATTATAGCGCTTTGGATAAGGGGTATTCCTTTCTCCATTTCAGCAGGGGTTGGCTTTATTGCTTTATCGGGTGTTGCGGTATTGAATGGGGTGGTGATGGTTTCGTTTATTCGCAATCTGATACATGAGGGGAAACCGTTGTATGATGCCATTGTTGAAGGGGCGCTTACTCGTCTGCGCCCTATTCTGATGACCGCTCTTGTTGCGAGTTTAGGTTTTGTTCCTATGGCCATTAATATGGGAGCAGGGTCTGAAGTGCAACGACCTCTTGCAACAGTTGTCATCGGGGGAATTTTATCATCGACATTTTTGACATTACTTGTTTTGCCAGGACTGTATTTAATTCTTCATAGAAGAAAAAAATCCCCTTGAATTTAAAATAGTTAAAGGTTTTTTATTTTTGCTGGTATTACGCTGGAGTCGGTGATGAGGTTTTTTACTAAGGGTCTGTGGTTAAACATTCCTCATGCTACCTAATTGATAAGATCCTCCAAACATTAACTAAAGCAAGTCAATTGTAAATCTATTAATCTTTTTGCTTCAACAAATAATTGCTGACACAAAAAACGCGTGATTCAGTATGATGGCTCATAGGCATCTGCGATCATCTTTCAAACGTTGCTGTTTTTAACCAGCGTACTTGACCAAGGATGATTTGCCGCATCATAATTCCCTATTTGAGAATATTTTTATTTATTTACTCGATTAGTAATTTAGAATAGAATTAAGCTATTCGCATTTGCCTAATACCTACATGACCCATTTTATCGCAGATATCCCTAAGCGTTTAAAAATTGCCAGGATTGCTTCGGGATACAAGACTGCCAGAGAACTAACTGAAAAGTATGCGATTCCCGCATCCACTTATTCGCAGCATGAAAATGGCAAAAGGACACTCAGCTTAGAAAACATCATAAGCTATTCTGAACTATTTAAAGTTGACCCTACGTGGCTTATTACCGGACAAGGCGATCCATGCGGTGAATATGGTTGTAAAGAACTAGAAGAAAAAATATTAGCCGAGCAAGAGCGATTGGGGCAAACTGGTGAATTAGATGCCTATGCCATCCCAACAATTTCCTTGGAACATAAATACTCGATGGTAAATACCAGCGTACTAAAAAAAATAATTCTTCAGCTGTTGCCTGTTTTAAAACAAATTCCTGAAGCCAACATGGAAGAGAGTCTCGATTTTTGTTTTGATCTTTATAATAAAATCATTGTCACAAACGCTGATGGAGAAGAGCGCTCAAGGATTATAGGGGTATGTCTTGAATCTTTTTTTAAAGGACTAGGAATTCGAATCACGGATGAATTATTGAGAAAAGTCGCATTTATTGAATAAGAAGTAAGTTGTAATAGGATGTAATTATGGAAAAATATATTGTTCTACCTCGGCATGAGTTACCAAAACTTCATGAAAATGGAGCCACTATTTCTTTTGAAAACTGCTATAAATTAGGCAAGATATACAAAGAAATCATTGGCGACAATGGAATACATCACTTTTCAATTAATGTGGT
>CAXNER010000115.1:0-4923 GCA_964201315.1 Legionellaceae bacterium | reverse complement strand
ACTCATCGGATTTTTTAACCATAATAAAAACGATATTTACTTTTTCAGTAAATTTCAGATTCCATAGCTTGAAAAAAGCATTGGCAAACGGACCACATGGACCAGAATTAATGGCAGGTTCACCAAAATTATCACCAGCTATTTTGACGCACCCATAGAGTTTGTTTATTTCATCAGATAGCTCATTTAACAAATCACAACTATTATTTTCTGCATTCATAAACAACAGCCTCATCATTTTCATTTGGTGCAGCTGAGCTATCAAAAGCCTTTATTACGCGAACTTTAAACCCAAAACTTTTAAGAATTGCTGTTAACTCATGAGGATCGTAAATTCTTACTTTCAATTCTTCAATCTCTGTATGAATAATGCTGTTGTTGTGAGCGAGTTCGTATTTGCAGATCGAATTGCAAACATTATCTTCCATAGTTGCTAACTGGCTTAGCATGATCATCTGACCGTCGGATTTATGCCAGACAGATCCACGCCATACATCAAGTGGTGGCACGGCTTTAAGCGTTTCACCTTCAAATATTAAAATACCATCATCACTTAGGTGATCATAGAATATTTTAAGCGCTGCTTTCACTGCTGCAGCATCGATAATTAAACAAAAAGACCCACTGGGAATAAAAATCAAATTGTATTTTTCTGGCCTTTTTAAATCTTCAACAAAACCTTTCCATACTGTGGCCTTTAAATTTTTAGCCTTGGCTTTAGCATACAAGGTTTCAAGCATATGATCGCTTGCATCAAAACCATGTACATTGAATCCCTCGTCAAGTAATGGCAGTAAAAAACGGCCTGTACCACACATCGGCTCTAAAATAGGACCGTTCGCTGCTTTTGCATATTCTCTATAAAATGCATATGCATCGCTTGGGGCATCTGGTTTGCTCAACTCATAAACCTCAGTACAAAGACCAAGATAGGTGTCGATGGTTTTAGTATTTAAATTTTTATCCATAGATTACATCCTCAATAATCCTTTTTTGTATAAGTGCCTCGGGGCTATTTTTATCTACTATCTGGCACAATTCAAACGTTGCCTTCCATAAGGCCCAAGCTTTCGCGCGAAGCCAAGTGTCTTCATCTAAATCCATCGCTTGGACAAAGATGTCACGTGCTTTTCCATTAAGGAAAGTCCATGCGATCACAAGATCGCATGCAGGATCACCTAAAGCCACACCGCCAAAATCGATAATAGCGGATAGTTTGCTATTTTTAAGCAGCATATTACCGATCGCAAAATCACCGTGAATCCATACAGGAGACTTATCCCATTTTGTCTTACAGGCACGCTCCCAAAGATCTATCGCCTTACCCTCATTGATAACAGTTGATAGTTCTGAGATTTGTTCTCGGGCGCCTTTATCGTAAACACTGACATGGGAGCCACGCCACCAATTATGCTGGCCTGGAGCCGGTCCATCGACATCATCGATGCTTTGTAGCTCTTTTAAAAACCTTACTAAATCAGATGCAAGCTTTTCTAGGCAATCATTATCTAAAACAAGAAGGTTAATACTCACTCCTTCCAGCCATTTGTAAATGGAGAATGAGTATGGATAATCTTGTGAAGCAGCTCCCATTTTGATTGGAACAGGAATACGGACCGTTAGGCGGGATACTAGCTTCGGTAATAAGGCTTGTTCTTTAGGAACTTTCAAAGCATAAGAAGCCGCTGTTGGCATGCGAATTAACGTGTCCGGCCCTAAACGATAGGTACGATTATCATGCCCTTGTTTTTCAACTGATGTAATGGGTAAATGAGCATATTCTGGAAATTGCATAGCTATGAGCTTACGCGCAAGATCCCTGGTGATGTTAAATGGTTGATCAGTGTTGGTCATAATTTATCTTCAATCATTTTAATAGGTATCAAAAGTAAAAACGTTCATTGCATATGGATCAGGATTTTCTGCAGTCTTTAGCTCATCTTCTGTTTTAAAAATTTCTGTGTAATCTCCTTTTGAAACATCAGAGATAATTTTACGCCAAAATTTTACTGCTTTTATATTTTCTGGCATTACAGCTATTGACCATTTTCCTGGATGCTTTTGAAGTATTTCTCGAGCAACTGTGTTCGCAATACCTTTTCCTTGAAATTTAGCAAGAACGAAAAATTCCCCCATGTTCCAATCGACAGGTTCAAGCACATGCATTTTATCCAATAGAACAAAGCCCGCGATTTCATCCGAAACCCTGACTAAAAAAGCTTTCTCATCATGATTTTCAAAATAATGCTTAAAGTCTATACATTCGAATAATCCACTCTCAGGACATTCCCAGCCCATGTAACCTGTTCTATCGTATACGTAAAATCTCGCCATGTTTTGAATGGTGGGGTAATCAGCAATTGTTGCAGGCAATAATCTAGAAGTTTAATTTCAATGCGCTCTTTCCCACCTCCGATGTTTATTCTTTTAAGAGCAATAAGGCCAACCTCTGAAGTGGATTTAACATGGGTGCCCCCACAAGCGACTTTTGAAAATCCTTCTATTTCCCAGATACGTCTTTGGTTTTGGAGGTCACTAAATCCTGTTTTAATTTTTAGATCTTGCTGTATGATCTTATTATAATCACTCAGCATATTTTCAAATAAAAAATAGATATTTTTATCACAGAAAAAATCTATTCTTGCTTTGGATTCCGCTATATGTGCCCCTATTTTTTCAAGCTTAAGTTCTTGTGTCACAAGTTCAAGAATCAATTCAGCAGCAAAATGTAAACGCATCAGCCTATATCGCCGAGGCCAATCAATTTTCATTGTCACTACATCACCAGGCTTAAGATTATGCTCATCTTGGAGTACATAATAAATAAGATTGCCCTCTATCTTAGAATCAATAACAGGGAGTCCATTAACATAAGCATGATCACTTTCCTGTCCTCCTGAAAAAGAAAACGCGATTGTTTCTTCGAATAAAACATAATTATTATCAACTGAAACCACGCGAGTTTCTAAATCAGATTGATAAGGATTATCCCAAAATATTTTTCGCATGATGTCCCTACTTGATAGTAATGATTTTGCCATGGGTTAGCGATTCAATGTCGCTGGAATTCAAGCTAAAAACAGCATTAGGCGTACCAGCTGCAGCCCACAGAACATTATGCTGCAGTAAATCTTCATCAATGAAAATATGGGTAATCGTTTGTTTATGGCCTACAGGAGGAACACCGCCAATAGCAAAGCCCGTTATATCACGCGTAAAATGAGCATCTGCCTTAATAATTTTTTCGCCTACCCATTGCTCAATGATTTTCTCATTCACACGATTGATACCGCTTGCCAATACTAAAACAGGCTGATTTGTTTTTGCAGAACAAAATAACAAGGATTTTATAATTTGTGCTACGTCACACCCTATAGTGTTTGCAGCGTCATTCGCAGTACGAGTACTTGCAGAAAGCTCAAGCACCTCAAAAGCCAAGTCTTTCTTAGCCAGAGCTTGCTGTATGGTTTGAGCGCTTTTGCTTAATATTTTAATTTCATCAGACATGATTTCCTCCTTATCGCCATAAAGAACATTTTTTGGTGAGCTCAGTAACTTTTGTCCAATCACCAAATAAGACAATGCCATAATAAATAAGATTTTCTTCTTTTGTCTGGAGAGTTCTTTCAATTTGTTCTTGATAAGTACCTACTGTCATTGTATCTGTGAAATCATTTAATAAAACATGTTCTGTTAGAGCTGCCTGACGTAATTTCCTTTTTTTATTCGAATTTTCTGACAGGATAATGAAGGGTATTTCCGAGATAAAAGGGTGAGAACCACCTTCAGCATCTTTATAGTCGGTTAGTCTCAAATCCTTTTGACCAATGGCTGAACCTAGCCCAATACACATATGAGCTAAGGCGTTCATGACTTTACCAGCTTCAATACTTTTATTAAGTACGGCAACTAATTTGTTTTGAAACAACTCGGCAGACATCTCTCACTCCTTATTCAACAATTTACAATATGTGCGTTATAACGCATAATAGCCTATATTATCATTGTGCGCCATAACGCACAATAGCTTGGGTGGATTATTGTGGAAAATATATACAAACATATCGCAACGACGTTAAAAGATTTACGTCAAAAAAAGGGTTGGAGCTTAGACAAAGCAGCTCTTGCTACTGGGGTAAGTAAAGCTATGCTTGGACAAATAGAGCGTGAAGAATCAAGCCCAACCATTGCTACTTTATGGAAAATAGCAACTGGTTTCGAAGCTTCCTTCTCTTCGTTTATTGAGGAAATAGACTCAACATCTAGTGAAGCAATGTATCGTACAGGGCAGGTACAAACTATTCATCCTGACGATAAAAAAATCCGAGTTCTACCTCTTTTTCCTTTTGAACCTCAATTAAATTTTGAACTCTTTGTTATTGAATTGTTACCAGGCTGTGAGCATTTATCACCGTCTCATAAAGATGGTGTGGTTGAGCATGTAGTAGTGATTCAAGGTAATATGGAAGTTTTAGTAGATGGGGAGTGGCAAAAACTCTCAAATGGTGAAGGTATTCGATTTAGTGCTAACCAGCCTCATGGCTACCGAAATCTTATGGCTAAAGCAGCCACGTTTCACGATATTATCCACTATCCTGAGGCAAGCTAACCTTCAAATCGACTGGCAGAGAAACTCAGAGCGTTATGCGCCACCGGATGACCCTTCCAGTGTGAAAACCCCGGGTACCCCCCTCTCACCATCCGAAAATTTCTGAAATTGAATTTCATTTTATACTTAGCTAGATAAGCTCTTTAATAATGTTTTTACCCCGCTGAAACGAAGAGCTTATGGCTTTCGTAATTTTGAAAATTATAGAACTCGGGTTAGAGTACTCTGTTCTTGATTAATAGTGCCCCCGTAATTGGGAAAGACCCAATTTACATCGGAAAAACACGTAACTCATTGATATTTTTGGTGCCGCT
>CAXNER010000114.1:0-4950 GCA_964201315.1 Legionellaceae bacterium | reverse complement strand
AAGCGATTCAGTATTGCTAAAACAATAGCCAAGATAAACATCGATAAACTAAAATTACTAAGTGAATATTGTATAATGTTGGCAAGCATTTTTTTATTCTCCATGTGAATAACAATCCCTTAGTAGGAAGCTCCTACTTTTAAAATCTTATCACTGCTAACTGAAAGGTATCAATACAAGCGGGTATGTCACGATCTTATGGTATATGTAATATGCAATGTGTTTAAGTTTAACCTGATGCAACTATACTGAAATTACATAAATCGTTTTACTTCATTTACCTAGGGTAGAAATCCCGATATCATGTCCCGCTAACTTCCTGGTAGTCGTTAATATGATCCTGGATTTGGCAGTAGGCTATAACTGCTGAATCAACTACCGTGATTTAACATCAAATTTTAGGAGATCGAGATGAGTTTCTTTATAAGTGATGCCATGGCTGCAGCTCCGACGGCACAAGGCGGACCGATGGATGGGTCTTTTTCATTGATTATGATTGGCGCTATTTTTGTATTGTTTTATTTTATGTTGATTCGCCCACAAAACAAACGGGCTAAAGAGCACCGTGAATTACTGGCTAAATTAAAGAAAGGCGACGAGGTTGTAACCTCTGGTGGAATTCTTGCAAAAGTTTCTAAAATTGATGACCAGTATATAAAGTTAACCATTGCGGAAGGCGTTGAAATTAGCGTACAGATCAACGCAGTAAGCTCAGTCTTGCCTAAGGGCACCCTGAAAGCTCTTTAAGACAGTTGTTGGGACACGGAAATGCAAAATAAATATCCACTTTGGAAGAACCTGCTTTTAATAGTTATAGTGTTGGTTGGGTTAGTGTATGTAATACCAAACCTATACAGTGAGCACCCTATCGTACAGATATCTTCACAATCACCTATTGACCCGCAAAAACTAGAGGGTAAGGTGATGGCGTTGTTAGATAATGCAAAGCTTGGTTATCAAGCGATTACTCTAACAGAGGATCGGTTGGAGGTTCGCTTTGCGACGACAGATGCCCAATTATTAGCTCGAGATGCAATTAAAAATGGTTTGGGCTCACAGTATACGGTAGCTTTAAATCTCGCACCTTCGACCCCTAATTGGTTAAACGCGATTCACGCTGAGCCCATGAAGCAAGGGTTGGATTTGCGTGGTGGTGTACATTTCCTTCTTGAAGTGGATATTGATAGCGTCATTAATCGACGTTATGAAGGGATGATCAAAAGTATTGGTCAAGATCTTAGAGAAGCCAGTATCCGTTATGCAGGAATTCGCTATGTCGCCGATAAAGGCATCAATGTTCGATTTCGCTCGCCACAAGCCACTGACGATGCGTTGACTGAGCTTCGTCAAAAATTACCTAGCGTACTGTTTACTTCTTCCAAAGATAATTTATCTCTGTTTGTGGCGCTTTCTCCTGCTGAATTAAATACCATGCGTCAGAATACCATTGAACAAACAATGAGTATTTTACGTAACCGTGTGAATGAATTGGGTGTTGGTGAGGCGGTTGTTCAACAGCAGGGCGCAACGCGAGTGGCGGTTGATTTACCGGGTATTCAAGATGCAGCTCGCGCCAAACAAATTTTAGGCGGCACAGCTACATTGCAGTTTCATTTGGTTGACCAAGAAAATGACCCGCAAATTGCAAAGCAAACGGGTGCGGTACCGATGGGAAGTAAATTGTACTTGATGGATGGCCGGCCGATTTTACTGAAGCGCCAAGTTGTTTTAAGCGGTGACTCTATTACTAGCGCTGTCTCTAGTTTTGATCAGCAAACAGCAACACCTGCAGTGCTTATTCAGTTGGGTGGGGGTGGCGAATCCTTTTTTACTAAGATGACGCGCGAAAACATTGGTAAACGAATGGCTATTGTGTATGTTGAAACCAAAACCGACTCAAGTGACACTGAGAGTACAGCCAAAAGAGTTACGCACCGTGAAGAGCGGGTGATCAGTGCTCCGGTCATTCAAGGTGCTTTGGGGAATAATTTTCAAATCACTGGTTTAGTCGACAGTAAAGAGGCAAGTAATCTAGCGTTATTGTTACGTGCTGGCGCATTGCCTGCGGCTATCTATCCTGTAGAAGAGCGTACCGTTGGGCCAACATTGGGTCAAGAAAACATACGAAGAGGCATTGTTTCGTTAGAAGTAGGTATGGGATTAATTTTGATATTAATGCTATTTTACTACCGGTTTTTTGGGCTTGTAGCGGACGTGGCGTTATTACTAAATCTTATTTTGCTGTGCGCGCTGCTCTCTATCATTGGTGCGACACTGACATTGCCAGGGATTGCTGGAATCGTACTTACAGTAGGGATGGCCGTTGATGCCAATGTTCTTATCTATGAACGTATACGTGAGGAACTGCGCAATGGATTATCGCCACAAGCGGCGATCTATGCGGGGTATGAGCGGGCATTTTCGACCATTCTTGATGCTAATATCACCACATTCATTGTGGGTATCGTATTGTTCTCTGTCGGCACGGGGCCTGTGCGTGGCTTTGCAGTTACATTGTCACTTGGTCTACTGACGTCCATGTTAACGGGTGTTACTTACACACGTGCCATTGTTAATCGGTTTTATGGCAGTCGTAATGTACAAAAATTGTCAATCGGTATTTGAAGCAAGAGGTATAGATGGAATTTTTTAATCCAAATTCAAAAGTTGATTTTATGGGTGCTCGCAAGTGGGCCGCTCTATTGTCTGTATTGATATTCGTATTGTCTATTGGTGCTTTGTGTGTGAATGGACTCAAATGGGGATTGGACTTTACTGGTGGCACACAAATTGAAATCTCATATCCACAAGCGGCTGATTTGATCGTTATTCGTGATAATTTATATAAAATTGGTTTTAAAGAAGCGCAAGTAGTGAGTTATGGGACATCTAAGGATGTTTTAATCAGTATTGCTCCCCGTGCAGATATTGAGCAACAAGTTTTGGTCAGTAAGATTATGCAAGTCTTGCCGGGTGCTACGAAGCAGCGTGTTGATTTTGTAGGACCTCAAGTTGGAGAAGAATTGGCAACGAAGGGTATGTTGGCCATTGTGGTATCGTTATTGGCGACCATGATCTATATTGCCATGCGCTTTGAATACCGTTTGGCGTTTAGTTCCTCTGTTGCACTGATTCATGATCCGGTCTTGATTCTTGGTGTATTTGCTATGTTTGGAATTGAGTTCGATCTAAAGGCGTTAGCGGGATTGCTTGCTGTTATTGGATATTCGTTAAACGATACTATCGTTGTTTTCGATAGGGTCCGTGAAAATTTTATTAAGATTCGACGTGTTTCCCCAGTAGAAATCATGAATATTTCTATTAATCAAACCTTGTCTAGAACCATCATGACCTCAGTACTGACGTTGTTCGTTGTCGTTGCATTGTTTGTCTATGGTGGTGAAACAATCCATGGGTTTGCCTTGGCGTTAATTATCGGGATTGTTATAGGTACATACTCCTCTATTTATGTGGCAGGTGCATTGGCTGTGGTGATGGGATTGGATAGAAAAGATTTTCTGCCAACACAACGCAAAGAAATCGACGAGCGCCCATAGCTTCAGCGCGTTTTGAGTTTTTTATTGCGTACAAATTTTCTTGTAATTTTCTGAGATCCCGTAATACGCTTCGCTTCTTACGGGGTTCTTTAAATCTTTTTCGAAACTACATCATCCCAACTCCATGTTATAAATTGCAGCGATTAAATTAAACCCATGGCTTTTATGACTCAAAACAAGACATGCGTTGCATTTATGGTACACTAGGCCAACGTTCTAAATTCAATATTTTTATGCCTTCAATTCATTACACACACAAAGCATCTGGATATAGCAAAGAGATTAATGGGGTATTTATAAGTCCCATGGTTTATCAGCCTACGCCCAAAGGGGTTAAAACCCTTTGCGCGCATTACAGCGCTAAATACAGCATTGATCTTCGAAGCATTGATTTAAGAGAGGAGATTCCAGACTACACGGATATCTTTTTATTATTTCGCTACTTAGCAGACAACCCCTCCCTTCTTGATGTCGAAGAAGGTCATTCTAGAGGACTTATTTTAAGTCATGGGACTATGCATGCTATCCCGTTGTTCATCACAAAACGCGGCGGGACACACTCAGTTGTTTGTTTTGATTCGCTTTCAGGGCCTAGTGTTAAGGCTTATTATAAAATGGCAGACGTGTTACGAGGGTATACTTTATATTTAAACGAAGGCACACGCCAAGCTGACTTAACGTCTTGCATTACTGATGGAATTTGTATTTTAAAAGAAGCATTACTAATAGATAATTTGATGTGTTTGCTCAATGAACGAGTATATACAACGCACCCTGCCTTTGCGCATACGCGGTTTTTCAATAAAAATCCGCCCGCTAATTTTAAATTATTTAAAATGCCAGCACAGCTTTTAGTTACCGCTCAACTTCCGAGTTATGTCCGCGATGCAGATAGTGACGTGGTTCTTCGCGGAGGAAAAACGTTGAAGGAGTACCGTAGTCAATTTTGTATCACATTTAGTCTATTTAAAGGCGAGGACGTTACCGTAAAAGATATTAATAGCTATTTATATATAAAATCCGCAGTGCATCAAGTTGTTTTGGATGCCTTGGAGGCTAAGAATAACGCTATTTCAGAGCGCTGTACAAGCCCCGCACTCTGATATTGTGTGTGTATTTTATTTAATGCTCCGTGTTGTCATCGTTCTTCTGCTACTTCTTGTAAGCATAGCGAATTATTTTAAAATACAAGGCAGAGGACGCTTGTCAATCAAGTGTTTTGCATTAGGATAGACGCGCCTTAAATCGCTAATAATTTATCCGTTTTTGCAGCACAAATAAAATCATTGTGAGACAAACCTTTTAATGCATGGGTCATGAATCGTACATGGCAGTAATTGTAGCCAATTTCGAGATCAGGGTGGTGGTTTTCAGTATTCGCAATCCACGCTAA
>CAXNER010000113.1:0-4972 GCA_964201315.1 Legionellaceae bacterium | reverse complement strand
AATTCAATCTTTTTCCACTATTACTTTGGAAAAATTGATCACGAACTATTTCTTCTTCAATTCATCAAGCATACGCTGCGCTTCGACTTGTTGCTCTTCGCTGCCATGATCTATCACTTCTTGTAAGGATTGCTGAGCCGCTTCAACGTCATCCATGCCGATGTAAGTTTTTGCCAACGCGAGCAATGTTTCTAAAGCCACCTTGCTTTTGGCAGGTTTGGAAACAACCTCCTCTGGAGGAAGCTCAACGGGGTTTAAAACAAAATCTATGCTTTGATCTTTTTCTTGCGCGCCCTTCGACTTTCGTTTTACCTTGGGCTCGGGCTTAACTTCAGGAGAGTCCTCTATCATTTCTTGAATTCCGGTTTCAAACTCAAGGACATGCTCATCCTTCGACAGCTCTTCCGTTGGAGGAATAACATCCTCCTTTTCAACGAAAACAGGTGTCGGAGGGATTACCTGCTCTTCATCTTTTGGCAATGTAGCTTGCCACTCGGCAGGCTCCTCTGCAGTGAGGGCACTAAACTTATCAACTGGCGGCTCCTCTTCAGGAACAGGTAGAGTCGGCTCACTAACGAAGAGCTCTTTTTCTTCTTTTTTAGATAGATTAGGTTCACTAACTAAAATATCCCTTTCCTGTTCTGTAGGCGATGTTAATTCTGTTTCAAAAGACGGAGGCACGACTGTCTCAAGCGTAGGATAACCGCTAACACCAGAAGGAGGGGTTGGCTTCTCTTCTCTAGCTCTTAACCAATACCTCCAATAGACAAACCCGCCACCTGCGCCGAGCGCTAGCAACAACAAAACTAAACTCCATGAACTGTGACCCTCTTCATGGAGCAATGGTCGTTTTACATCGCCATGAATCCCCTTGCCGCCCAACATTAAAAAGTGAATTTTTTGCCGCAATTTCTTAAGTTCTAGATCACGCACTGCCAATTGTTGTTGTAACTGTTTATTGTCTTTTCGCATCGCTCGTAATTGCACACCCAACACAGCGTTTGCATCACGAACAGAATTAATTGCTGACGCAATTATATCCATCTCAGCCTTGAATCCTGGTTGCTGCCCCCCACCTGGTGTTAGAGTCTGCCCTGCTTCTTTGAGAGATAAAATGGATGATCTGAGCGATAATACATGTGAGTAGTTGGCTTCTTCTTCAGATGATTCATGTTCAAACACAGGCACGGACGCGATGGTGGAGATCAATGATGACGCACCCAGTTCCTTAACGCTAAGGGATGTTGTGGTTTCAATGTAGGGAGGAAGCAAAGCATGTTCAATAGCATGCCTTGATTGCCACGCCTTATCATGTGCAAGCACTTCGATTTCAGACAACTCTGCAGGAACTTTACTCGCAGAGGTATTTGTTGGAATTTTTAAATGCGAGCCTACTTTTAATCCATTTAAATTGCCCTCAGTAAATGCCTGTGGGTTTGTGCCAACGATGGCAAGAATCATCTGTTGCAATAAAACCTGATCTATTTTATGGCGCTGCGCAATTTGCCAAATCGTCTCATTTACACTCGTTGGACCATAAGAAACCACGCCCCGAGTGTCTGATATAGCCGATGTTGATTCACGCTCTACCTGACTATAAATAGGCCTATCAATCTCACCCTCTTGACGAGAGGAAACGTTTGACCCAACGTGCCGTTTTAGGGCGTTTTGAAGGTGTTTTTTGTCTGATGAGAGCGGATAGTTCGGCGGATCTAGTAAAATAGTATAAGACCGATAGACTTGGCCATCAGCCCATGCCAAATCCACGAGAAGAGGCATAAAGGGTTCTGAAATTCTATCAACAGAGTTTATTTGAATAACCGTTTTTCCATTTGATTTTTTTTGGACCGTAAACGTCAATGAACCTAAGGCATAAACCTGATCCAGTCCAACACGTTCAAAATCTTCAACCGAGGCTAAATTCGCTTTAATCCCTGACAAAGGGACATTACCTACATCGATCAATTCAATTTCTGCATTAAACGGTTGATCAAGATATGAGTTCACCGTTAAATCACCCAAACCCATCCCATAAGAACTGAGCGAAAATGACAACGATAATAGAGCGGTATATAAGGCGTTTTTTTTCAAGCAGCGCTCCCTGCGTCCGAACACTACACTTTGCACCGCTACTTTTCAATAAATAGCAGCTCAGCTAACCATCAAAAGCGCATACGCTCAAAGTGTACATTTGCTAATTGCTTGACAAAAATAACACTATACAGACTATCATTCAATAAGTGACGAGCCAAATTAACATTTAGTTTTTTATTAACTAAAGCCACGCCTACTCTTGAAAAATCTACTAATTTTTTAACGCACCAAATTCATTCAATACTTACGCAAAACCCACTATAATAACTATTATTAGCATTATCCTTTCAACATCGAGCCATATGCTTTTAACTACAAAACGCATTACTATGTTCACCGTCTCCCTAGCAATATTCATGGATGTGCTTGATTCAAATATTATAAACACCGCAATTCCCGTCATGGCACAAAATTTTCAGGTCAATCCTGTTGATTTGAAAATTGCACTCATTAGCTACCTATTAAGTTTGGCAATATTTATCCCCATCAGTGGGTGGACAGCAGATAAATATGGTGCCAAACGAATTTTCATTTCTGGATTGTGTCTTTTTACCCTTAGTTCGTTTTGGTGTGGATATGCCCATACATCTGTCATTCCGCACCTGAATTCTTGATTTCGTCGTTCCCGCCTGCACTAAGCATATTCGAAGCCGACTCTCGCGAGCGGGAATCTATAACTGCACGTGAATATTATTAATCTTTTTGGCTTTTTTGAGATCAAATTATTGATTGATATTGTTTTTTTTCAAAAGGTTCTTGACACGGATCTGTGTTTTTGATCTATTACTCACTTTTGGTGATAGAAAAGTGAACCTGCCAGATTACACATCCAAATCCATTGACCACCTTGGTCTGGTATCCGCCCTGTGTCAGGAGCTCGGGATTGCTGAATTTATCGATAATCAATTCCCCAATCAGTCTGAACATCGACATATTAGCTATGGGCAACTGCTCGTTGCGATGATATTAAATGGGCTCGGCTTTGTTAGCCGAACCTTGCATATGTTTCCCGATTACTTTGCAGATAAACCGGTTGAGCGTCTATTGGGTGAAGGGATCAAACCAGAGCATATCAATGATGATGCACTAGGGCGCTGCTTAGATAAGCTATATGAACACGGGGTTTCAGATCTGTATCAAGATTTATCAGAGAAAGTCGTTCTCTGCTTGGGTTTACCTTGCAATTCCGTGCATCTCGATTCAACTAGCTTTCACGTTGATGGGGAATATGATGCTGAATCTGATACGAATGCGATTCGATTAACCAAAGGATACAGTCGAGATCATCGCCCCGATTTAAATCAAGTTATTTTGAACCTTATTACTGAAAATCAAGCAGGTATCCCGGTTTATATGCAGGCATGCAGTGGAAATACCAATGACAGTGAAGGCTTTAAAAAGATCGTTAAATCACATGTAAGTAGTCTAAAAGCCGCGCAAAGAAGCCGATACCTCGTTGCTGATGCAGCCTTGTATGTGGCTGAGACAATACAAGCACTTCAGGAACAGGGACAACTTTTTATTACACGCGTCCCACAAAAGCTGATTGAGGCAAAGAATTTGATAAAAAATCAAAGTCAGTTGTCGCTCGAGCCATTTTGCGAAGGGTACTCTGGTGTTTGGGTTGATTCAAATTATGGCGGTGTAACACAAAAGTGGTTATTTATTCGCAGCGCACAAGCCACCAAACGGGAGCGACACACGTTACATAAAAACATACTTAAAAGCACCGAGCAGTCGATGACGTCATTCAACAAGCTCTGTCGGCACATCTTTGCTTGTGATCAAGATGCTGAAAAAGCCTTGGAACGATGGCTGAAAGAACAAGATTATATTCAGGTTTTTGACAAAAAGATTATAGAAAGCGTTGTTCATCAAGGTCGAGGTCGTCCTAAACAGGATGCACAAGGTGAAAAAATTTACCAAGTATCAGGGCAATTGGCCACCAATATACGAAAAAAAGAAACGAAAGATGATGAGACTGGCTGTTTTATCATTGCAACGAATGACATTGACAATAAACTGACAATGGATGAATTTTTATCTCACTATAAATCCCAACAAGCTGTTGAGCGGGGGTTCCGTTTTTTAAAAAGTCCCGATTTTTTAACCTCCTCATTATTTTTAAAGAAGCCAGAACGCATCGAGGCATTGCTAATGGTGATGACCTGCTCCCTCATGATCTATGCCGCGCTTGAGCACTTGATCAGAACTAAGCTTCGTGAAAAAGAAATGTTCTTCCCTGACATGAAGAAAAAACCCACTCAAAATCCAACAGCCAAATGGGTCTTTTCATGCTTTGCAGGCGTTCATGAACTCAGTGTTGGTGTAGATATCAAAGTGATTCTCAATCTAAATGAAAGGCAAAAGATTATCTTGAACTGTTTAGGAGACCGGTACTTGGGTGTTTATTCGTAAAATCAGGTGCGGAATCCGGGATACATTACTTCATCTCACCATCGCACGCAGTATCCAAGGGATTGGTGGTGCCTTTATGATCTCGTTGGGCAGACTAATTATTGCTCGCACCGTCTTGCGCCATCAATTGTTGGAAGCCATGAATGCCGTGATTATGGTCGTGTCAGTTGCTGTTATGGTGGGGCCTTTTATCGGTGGGTTCATTACAGAGCATTTTTCATGGCCATGGATTTTTTGGGTCAATATACCTGCAGGCGCTCTCGCCATTGTGCTCTCAGTTTATGGTTTAAAGGATACCGCACCAAAAAAAACCCGCCCTTTTGATGGTTGGGGCTTTATTCTATTTGGCGGAAGCCTTGCATTGATGTGTTTTTCGCTGTCACAGTTAAGCGAATCAAACAGAGACCTACACCAAAGCTTATTAGTAATAACTATCGCGCTCTTCATGTTCATAGCCTGC
>CAXNER010000112.1:0-4990 GCA_964201315.1 Legionellaceae bacterium | reverse complement strand
CTACCGTTGGCACTAGCGGCAGCAGTGGCCGGGTTCTCATGGTGGAATTTTCCACCAGCACGCATTTTTATGGGTGATGTAGGCAGTGGATTTTTAGGCTTAACGCTAGGGATATTGTCGATAGAAGCGGCCATTGTAAGGCCACAATTATATTGGGCATGGCTTATTTTACTCGGTGTATTTATTGTTGATGCGACAGTTACGTTGTTGTGTCGTATGTACCGTGGTTGCAAGGTTTATGAGGCACATCGTAGCCATGGTTATCAACATGCAACGCGTCGCTGTGGTCGGCATGCGTGGGTTACTATGGGTGTTTTGTTTTTAAATGTTTTTTGGTTGTTACCCATAGCAGTTTTAGTGGAACTTGATTATGTGGATGGTTTTGCGGCGTTGCTTGTTGCCTATTTACCGGTAATTGTTTTAGCAATTGGGTTTAAGGCGGGACGAGTGGAGTGAGATGCAACGGTTAAAAATAAATCGCATTTTGCGACACTATGCGCTTGTATGCTATAATTGACACAGGGTGATATTGTTGGAGATAGGCATGGCTCAGTCTGTGAGATTGTCGGATTTATTGGTTAAACAAGCCAAAGCGTTGGGCGCGGTTATGTCAAGATCTGGTGCGGGTCAAATTGAATATTGGGCTAAGATAGGTAAAATTGCGGAAGAAAATCCTGACTTACCTTATGATTTTATAAAGGATAGCTTGATTTCAAAGGCAGAAGTCGAAAATGGATTAGTAGACGATTATGAATTTGATGATTAAACAATCTAGCTCTTTTAAAAAAACGGTAAAAAAACTTAGCGCCCTACAAAAACAGGTGCTCGATAAAGAAGTAAAAAAATTGTTGATTGATCCAACGATTGGCGCTAGAAAAAAAGGGGATCTTGATTTTTTAAGGGTTCATAAATTTAAATGTTTAAAGCAGGAATTTTTATTAGGTTATATGCATCAAGAAAGTGAGATGATTCTGACGTTATTAAAACTTGGTGTACATGAAAATTTTTATCGTGATATAAAAAAGTAGATATAATTCAGTTTTTTTTCTCAGCCCTCATCCGCCCTTCGGGCACCTTCTCCCGCGACACGGGAGAAGGGATCTTGGGGATTTTTAGATTTAAAGGTGATTTTTTTTCACCACTTAATGTTGTGTTAAGAATCATACTGTAAAATTAAAGCCGAACAGTTAGATGCCGGTTATTTATTAAGTTTGTAGTCATAAAGAGCGCCATGGAAGATTTCTATGGAAAATAGGGTGGCTACTATGTTAGGGAGATTTAAGTCATGTTGATTTTGACGAGGCGTATAGGTGAGACATTGATTATTGGTGATGATGTGAACATCACTGTGTTGGGTGTTAAGGGCAATCAAGTGCGTTTGGGTATTAATGCACCAAAAGATGTTTCTGTGCATCGTGAAGAAATTTATCTTCGCATACAGCAAGAGAAAGAAGGCACTGAGACAGAACTTGCTGAAGAGGAAGTAGAGTAAGCATAAATTTTTATCACAGTCTTCCCGTTCCGAGCAATATAGATGCTCGGAACGTGTTTTGAATGTTCCACAATCTTAGTGATTTTTGTCGTTCTTAAGTTTACTATTCTTGATTATTAAAGTGGTTTTTTCATAGACTGCAATGACGTATCACCCGAAGATAAATAATGGGTTACGTTGTTATCATCGATGAGTATCAATTGGCCTGATTCATTCACACCAGTTGCGCGTCCCTTCAATGCTCCTGTCAAATGCGAAACTGTAATCACATGACCTTTTAAGTAATCAGCTTGGTGCCACCTTGTGAGAAATGCCGCAAACCCATTTAGCATGAATTCTTCTAAAAATTTGTTCAAATGTATAATCAGGCTAGCTACGATGGCATTACGATCTGTGTAGCTCCCGGTGATGTCATACAACGAACACCATGGTTTATCGGGAAGGGTGCTTGTTTCTGCGAGGCATTTTTCATGTTCGATAGTGTTGGAGTTTACATTTAAACCAATGCCAATCACTACGTCCGCTTTGCTATTACTTTCAGCAATGATTTCAATAAGGCTACCGCACAATTTTTTGTGACCCCAGAAAATATCATTAGGCCACTTGACGCTAATTCCTTCTTTTACGCCAAACTCATTGAGCATAGCTAAAATACTTAAGCTTGCGACCAAGCTTAAGCCTGATAATCGGGAAAGATCACAGTCAAAATGCCACCGGCTTGAAAAATATATATTTTCGCCAAAGGGGGAATACCATTGTCGGCCAAAACGACCACGGCCTTCAGTTTGTATTTCGGCACAGCATATATCGATTGCTGGACTATGAGGTAACTCTTTCAATAGGCGATTGGTTGAATCGATGGATGCAAACAAGTGAATATCAATGGGCTTGGTGAAGTCGCTGACGCTCAACAGTTGTCGGATAGCGTGCTCATCCAATAGTTTTAAAGGGGTTGTTAATTGATAGCCTCTGTGAGGAATCCGTAAAATGGGCAAGCCTAATTCAATGAGTTGAGTAATGTGTTTCCAAATGGCTGTTCGCGACACAGTTAAGAGGGCGCCTAGATCATTACCGCTGTGGCAAGTGCCATCAGCTAAGTAGCTGAGTAATTTTATTTGGGTGAGACTAAATTTTTTCATAAATGAATGCGCGTAAGTAGTCCCTTGACGAAATTATTTTCCCTATACATCCCAGTTCCTTTTCTGCTTGATCTAATGCGCGTTGTTCGCGTTCTAATGTTTTAGGGTCACTGATATCCCATGCCACTTGAATGATTTCTTTTGCCCCAGTTTTATCGATGGTTAAAAAATCAATTTCATAGCCATCCGATGTGGTATAAAAATAGATGTCCTTGCCTTGACGTCTTAAGTCAAGATAAAGTTGATTCTCTAGAAGTTTTCCATACACGTCTTTAATTTTTAATGAATTTGCATGAATTAATCCATTGTCCACTACATATATTTTTTTAGGAACATTCTGTTTTTCACGGGTAGATTCACTGTATTTTGGAACAGAGAAAGCAAGATAGGCATCTTCAATGTAATTTAAATAGTTGTGTATAGTGTCTTTTGCAACCTTATATCCCTGACTTTTTATGTCATTATAAAATTTATTAACAGAGAATGAAGTGGCTGCGTTACTTAACAGCGTGTTTATTAGGTATTTTAAAAGAGCAATATTACTCACCTTATATCGTTCAACGATATCGCGCAAAATGACTGTATCTACATAGTTTTGAAGGGTTTCACGCCACTCATGTGATGGCATAAATTGAACCGCAGGAAAACCACCAACCGAAAAATAATTTGTTAACTGTTGTTGCATGGTATCAACGGCTTTTTGTCCAAATGGTTTTTTGGGTAAATCGACATGATGCGCTGTTAGATATTCACTGAAATTATAAGGCCAGACCTCAATAGCAAGCGAGCGTCCTCGAAGTGAAGTTGCGATTTCTTTACTTAATAATTTTGCAGAAGATCCTGTCAAATAGAGCTGTACATTTTTAGTGTCATAATAGCGGCGGACGACTTGGTGCCAGTCTGTTATATTTTGTACTTCGTCTAAAAAAAGATAACACCGTCGGTTGTGATTTTCAGGATACAAGGAATAGAATGCATCTAATAAAGCCCCCATTTCTTTAGCGCTCATGGGTAATAGTCGATCATCTTCAAAATTAATTAAAAGAATTTGTTGAGCATCAATGCCCTTGTTTATTAGTTCGTTAATTGTCTGATAAAGAAGATAGGATTTGCCAGAGCGGCGCATGCCTATCGCGACTTTAATGACATGTTCAGTTTGTGGAAACCAAAGTTGCCTTGGCACACTATCCTTTGCACGAGCAATAACGTCAAAGGCTTCTTGTAATAACGTTTCAAGTAGTTCTTGCATGACAGACATATGTCCTTTTATAAAAGTATATATTAATATAATAGTATGCTTATACACAAGGACAACATTGGGGAGTGGCCTTTAAATACCAGGTTGTATAAGACTAAATTTTTTCATGGTTTTTTTGCACCACTGGGTAATAGTCGGTGGATTTGCTCCGTTAAATAGAAAGGTAATGAATAAAGAAGGTATTGTATTGGCTTTTGATGCGTTTTTGTTTGAACTAAAATTTGACTAGGGACACTTGAGTTTATTCTGAGTGCGTGTGGCAGTTTTTTAAGTTCCATAAATAAGTGCAGCGATTTTAAGCTACCAGTACTTCCCGATTTTACCTCAATAGGCAAAATAGTTGTTTCTTGCTGAAGTAAATAATCAATTTCGGCGTTAGCATTTTTTGTTTCTCGAACCCAATAATACAGTGAGGGAGAAATATAAAAAGGTTCTATGGTGCTTAATAACTGTCCTACAACTTGCTCAGATATCCCCCCGGAATTGATAAAATTAATATCTGTAATCTGATAAATGTTGTCAAGCCTTAAGTTCAATATAGCCGAAACCAAACCAACGTCTAAGAAAATAACTTTAAAGAATTTTTCATTTATTTCTGCTGCCAATGGCACGCCATTTCCAGCCGTATTATAAACCCTGTGGGCCATGCGAGCCTGACACAGTAATTTTAAAGCAGATTTCAATGTTATTGCAGGAACATCCTTATTTACTCGACTAAATATCATTTTTTCACCGAGCATTTTGGGGATTGTAACTAACATTTCGTCTAACCGTGAAAGCGAGAGTTTGCCTGCATATTTAGAGAAATCATCTCGATAACTAGCTAGTAGATCATGATGAAGTTGATTGATTCTCTCCAATGATTTTTCATTTATCCAGGAATACACAGCGGCAGGCATTCCACCTATCACGAGGTACTCTTTGAATAAATTCATTAGCTGAGCATGTAGCACAGAGGGAATAGCCTGCCCCCAAGAAAATTGGTGTATATAGTCAAGTAGCAATTTTTGGCCATAGGCCTCAAGAAATTCTTCGAAAGTTAATGGGCCAAGATGCAGATAAGTAATCCGACCCACTGGCATACTAAATTCATGTTTGTCT
>CAXNER010000111.1:0-5023 GCA_964201315.1 Legionellaceae bacterium | reverse complement strand
GGAAAATTAAATCCAACTCAAGCATGCCCCGTCGGCATTGCCAGTTAATCTTAGCTTTTCGTTCAGGTGAAATCATAGCGTCTATCCTATCTATCTACAACTCGATTGATGCTACACTAGTTAGCCAAACAACTGCAATTGACACAATGAATATGACACCATTTAACCACCAAATTAATGCAAGGCATTTAACCACTTTTGCCCCACTTGTAAACGAATTAACCTTCGATAGATGCAAAAACTACTTATTTGACCTGTCTTACCTCACAGGGATACACGTAGCAGGTGAGCGCTCTGAAGAATTCTTACAAGGGCAGTTAACGTGCGATTTAAAAGAGGTTAGTCTTCAACAATGCCGTCAAGGAGCATTATGTAATTTAAAAGGACGCATACTTGCACTAATTGATGTTGTTAATTGGGAGAAGCATGGTCTTCAACTCATTGTGCCTTCAGATCTATTACACGAAACCAACGCAACGTTATCAAAAACAGCCATGTTTTCACGCGTGACACTCCATCATGAAACCAGCTTTAAGATTTTTGGATTGTACTTGCAGAATCGTGATGACATTATTCCCTTTGATGTCAAACTTCCAACAGAAACTTATAGTGTTGTTTCCCAAGAATCCTATTGCTGTTATTACCTTGGCAATAATTTATATATTTTTTTAGTTAAAACAGAACACGCGAGTACATGTAGTGAAAAATTCATTAGGCTTTCGCAATGGCGCGGTTCTCTAGCGTGGCATGCACTTCAGCTACAAAATAAACAAATTGAAATATACCCTCTATCGCGTGGACTGTTCTTGCCACATCGAATTGATTTACAACACAAAGGCTATTTAAGCTTTAATAAAGGTTGCTATAAAGGTCAAGAAATCATCGCACGCACTCATTATCGAGCTAAACTAAAGCATGAATTACGGGTATTTAGGATTCAAACAGAAGCGACCTTGCGAACTGGACAACGGCTGTTTAATCCTGATGGCATGATAGAAATCGGCGAGCTCATTGACTATTGCCCTATAGATTGCGGTAAATACCTAATTGCTGCAAGTGTTGTATTCCAAACCCCAACTATCATTTGTATTGAAGAAAACATGGGAACCGTGGCTCTTGAGGTTGTTATGTAGCCAGGTTGTATAGCAAAGCTCAGCATCAGTACCTGGCATAACGCCTTAATTGGTCGGCTTATTCACCTGGAAGCATCCGCTTCAAAACAGTATCTTTATCAATAAAGTGATGCTTCATTGCCCCAGCAATGTGCAAAATGATTAATACAATCAAAATCCAGGCGATGGTTTTGTGCGCTTGGTCCATGATGTTTGCAAGTATTTTGTTAGTGGCAATTGGAAGGGGCATTCGAAATAAACCGAAATACGAGGGTACCCTGTTGGCCGCAACCGACATTACCCAACCACAAATTGGCATGGCGATCAAAAACAGATAGAAGCTATATTGAACAACACGCGACACTACTTTTTCAAACATTGAAACTGTCGCAGGCAATTCAGGTTTTCCGCTGTACTGTACCCATAAAAAACGCGCAATCATTAAAAACAATACAGTGAGACCAAGCGATTTGTGCGCCATATAAGCCCCTGATTGATATTGCTCCGGAAGATCATCAAGAAAAAAACTACCAGATAACATAGCAATTACAACAAAGGCTATCAGCCAATGAAAAAATTTCAATACTGCGGAATAACGAGTAACCTTGCCCTTACGCATCTTCGATCCTCCCTGATTATCTACTACACAAATAAAAAAACGTGAAGTTACTATGTTCTCATCCGTCGCTTTGCAATACAGTCTCCTCTTAAAGGGGAGAGTATATGAATATATCTGAAAAATAATGCAAAAGCATGATGTCTATTACTACTCAGCCAGGGCAAGATCACGAGTGACTATAATTCAATCTAAATGCCGACGTCCCGCGCTTTATACGCAGGACGTCGGCAAGGTGGTCAGGTGAAACTTTAAAACACTTCATTGTTTTTTTTAAGCCCACTCACACTTTTGCCCTGATTACTCAGCTTTTGATAACTCTTTATTTTCAGATTCTTGTATTGTAGTTTGTGTCAAATCCAATAACTCTCGAATTGCTACAAAAAACATCGTGTAGTTAAGTACGCTGCTTGAACGTAGGTTCGTCAAAATATGACGCCATCTATCTATTAATGCCGTATAATTTTCAGACCAGGCTTTAAAACACGCCATTAAATCACTGTTTTTAGCTTGCTCATTAAAGAGAATAATACTAGCCGCTAACTGCCGTTGCTGCCAATCCAGATCGTCACGTAACGCTTCTCTGGATAATGCTTCCCAATGGGTATCTGTTGGATGAATAATAATTTGTGTACGAATCCAATCCAAATCAAGAAACTCACTGGTATTAAAATATATCGTGGCAGACTTGCTGATATTAATAGACAGTTGTTGTGCAACTTCCAATATATCCATGGACGAAAATAACCCACGCGTGATTGTTAACTCATGTGCCAAATCCTTAGGAATACCAAGATCAAGGTATTTTTGAATATTTTTATTGTACTGCGCAAGGTGGCCTTCACCGAATACAGTAGGCATTGCGCTTTTTAATGCTTTCATACCAGGGGCATATAATTCAACAGCTTTTTTAATATCAAGCCGCTTACGTTGGCTGCGTAAAAACCAGCGAGTAATTCGTCGAAGTAAACGCACATAAAGCATCATAATTTCTGCTAAAGTTTCCGCGTTCAAACGATTATCCAATGCCTCAATATGTTTCCATATCATCTCCATATTCAGCACATCTCTAGCGATCATATAGGCACTAACAATCGCAGAAACTGGAGCCCCCGTTTCATCTTGCATACGGTATACAAAACTAAATCCCATTTCATTAACAATAATATTACTTAGTTTAGTTGCAATGATTTCTCGTTTGAGAGGATGCTGCTGCATCTGCTTACTAAAATGATCTTGCAATGGTTTTGGGAATGAACTGATTAAATAGTGTTTTAAGTAACGATCTTCTGGAACATCAGACGCAAGAATTGCTTCTTTTAAGATAATTTTACTGTAGCAAAGCAGCGTAGCCATTCCTGGACTACTTAAGCCTTTGCCGATTAATTTATTTTCCATTAACGATTTTTCATTTGGCAAAAATTCAAGTGCCCTGTCTAGCTTCCCAGAGCGCTCTAATTCATTAATATAACGGCTATGAAGTTCGATTGAACGAATAGATTGTGTTGTTGCTAAACTTATTGCTCGAGTTTGTAGATAATTTTCACGTAAAACAAGGGCTGCAACTTCGCTCGTCATTTCACTGAGTAACTCATTGCGTTGTTTAAATGTTAAGTCACCAGCAGCCACAATGCTATTGAGCAAAATTTTAATATTGACTTCTTTATCAGAACAACTAACACCTGCAGAGTTATCAATAAAATCAGTATAAATAAGACCACCATTCAGAGAGTATTCAACGCGAGCTAATTGTGTGAATCCCAAATTACCGCCCTCGCCCACAACTTTACAGCGAAGTTGTTTTGCATTGATGCGAATAGCATCATTACCTCGATCACCGACTTCTGCATTTGTTTCAGTACAAGCTTTAACAAATGTGCCAATACCAGCACTCCATAGCAGATCAACTTTTGCCTTAAGGATGATTTTTATCAATTCATTGGGCTCAATAGACACTTGCTTGATACCAAATGCGCGTTTCATTTCTTTACTAACAATGATTGATTTTGCATTACGATTAAATACACCACCGCCCTTGGATATCAGTTTTTTGTCATAATCAGCCCATGTTGAGCGTGGTAAATCAAATAACCGTTGTCGTTCAATTAAACTCAAGTGAGGCGATGGCTCTGGATCAATAAAAATATGCGCATGGTTAAATGCTGCAAGAAGCTTGATATGATCTGATAACAACATCCCGTTACCAAATACATCACCCGCCATATCCCCGATGCCAATGACGGTAAAATCCGTGGTATTAAGATCGACACCCATTTCATAAAAATGGCGCTTAACAGACTCCCATGCACCCTTTGCAGTAATCCCCATTTTTTTATGGTCATACCCAATAGAACCGCCTGAAGCAAACGCATCACCCAACCAAAATCCATATTTCAGAGAAATTTCATTGGCAATATCCGAAAAACTTGCAGTTCCTTTATCTGCAGCCACAACCAAATAAGGATCATCTTCGTCATAACAAACAACGTCTAAAGGTTTACAAACAAGCCCATCCCGATAGTTATCAGTTATATCGAGGAGCCCTCGAATAAAGTTTTGATAACAAGAAATACCTTCAGCCAATATTTCTTCACGTGTCCCATTTACAGGTAGTTTTTTAGCAACAAAACCACCTTTTGCTCCACTAGGCACAATCACTGCATTTTTTACTTGTTGTGCTTTCATCAAGCCCAATATTTCCGTGCGAAAGTCCTCTCTACGATCAGACCATCGTAAACCACCACGAGAGACCTTGCCGCAGCGTAGATGCACGCCTTCAAATTGTGGCGAATATACAAAAATTTCATACATGGGGTATGGACGAGGTACGCCTGCAATGACTCTACTGTTTAGTTTTATTGAAATGTAACTTTTAAACTCACCATTTTCGGTAAGTTGATAATAATTCGTCCGGAGAGTTGCCGTGATGGCTTGCACATATTGTCTAATGATTTTATCTTCATCAAGATTTGCTACATTGTCTAAATCAGCAAATATATCAGCAGACAACGCTATAAATTTTTCTTCTCGATGCTCAGGATTACCTGGATGAAAACGCAATTCAAATAGTTGCACTAATTTCTTTGCAATCGTTGCATTGTTATTGAGGGCAGTTTCTATGTATTCCTGACTAAATGTAAATGCAATTTGTTTGAAATACTTAGCATAGGTACGTAAAACAGCAACCTGCCTCCAATCAAGACCTGCCGCCAACACAAGTTGATTGAACCCATCATTTTCAGCCCGCTCAAACCAAACTCTGGTAAAAGCGTTTTGAAAAAGTTCTCTGATTTCA
>CAXNER010000110.1:0-5133 GCA_964201315.1 Legionellaceae bacterium | reverse complement strand
AGAAGTGGATAAGGGGTTTGATAAACACTCTTATTGCTACATCGAAGATGGCGTGCTTGTCGTTGAGAATGGCAAGGTATTGGCGGTAGGCCAATACGGTGACATGGCTAAAGAGCTTGCTGGCGTAAAGCTCGTTAATTATAAAGGAAAATTAATTACGCCTGGTTTTATTGATACGCATAATCATGCTGCACAGAGTGCTATTGTAGCCGCCTATGGTGAAAAATTATTAGAATGGTTAAATAATTACGTTTTTCCTGCTGAAAGTAATTACAAAGACGATGATCATGCAAAACGTGACTTGAATTTTTTTATTGATCAGTTATTGAAAAATGGTACAACTACTGCCGTTTCATACGGTCCTTTGTTTTATGATGCAAATAATATTTTTTTTGAGGAACTGAAAAAACGGAACATGCGTTTTATTACCGGCAATACCATCATGGATGACGACTCACCTGATTATTTAAAGTTGCCTGCAAAAGAAAATTATGACATCGCTAAGAAATTAATAAACAAATGGCACAACAAACACCGTCTTTCCTTTTGTGTTACACCGCGATTTGGATTGTCTTGTTCTGAGGAAATGTTAGAAATGTGCGGTTCACTCGTAAAAGAACATCCAGATGTTTACGTTCAAACGCACCTTGATGAAAACGTAAATGAAATAAAAGCCACCCAAGAAAAATTTCCTTGGAGCAAGAACTATTTAGATGTCTATGATCGCTATGGATTAATTACAGACCGTGCCGTATTAGGTCATTGTATACATTTGAAAGAGGCTGAACTTGACGTAATAAAAGCTAAAAAAGCCATCATCGCTTCTTGCCCAACCAGTAATAATTTTTTAGGCAGCGGTCTTTTTAACTTTGAGCGTGTTGCAAAATATACTGATCGCATTACCTTTGCGTCAGATTGGGGTGCAGGCAATACTATATCGATGTTGCGGGTAATGGATGATGCTTATAAAGTCGCAATGTTAACAGGCTTTAAATTACCCAGTATGCTCCGTTGGTATTTATGTACATTAGGCTCTGCACGAGCGCTTCAGCTTGATGATAAAATAGGTAATTTTGAAAAAGGCAAAGAAGCTGATTTTGTCGTGATTGATCCAGATGCTACGGATGTCCTTAGATATCGTAATAATCAAGTCGATGATATTTTTGAATTTTTATTTATCACGATGTCTTTGGCGGATGAGCGGAATGTCGCTGCGACTTACGTCATGGGTGAGCCAGTTTATATTAACAAAGGTGCCGTTTGACTTGGAGCGCGTGTCGAAATGGATCCTCATATGCCGTTAAAAGGAAAAAAAGCCATAGTGACTGGTGGCGGTGAGAGTATTGGCAAGAGTATTGCGCTTGGCTTGGCAAAAGCGGGTGCTGATATTGTTATTCAATATCGATCTGATTCATCAGAAGAGAGGGCCTTACATACTGTCGCCGACATCAAAAAAATGGGGCGGTTTGCTATCGCTATTAAATCCAATTTTATGGAAAAAAATGCCCCTGAAGCCTTGATCTCGTCTGCAATTCTGGCGCTTAAGACGCCGGATATCTTGGTCAATTGCGCCGCTGCATATGAGTATTCACTACTGCTTGATATTACTCCAGAAGCGTTTGCTATGATTCAAAAAATTAATGTTGAAATTCCGTTGAGGTTAATTCAAGCCTTTAGTAGGGATCTTATTAATAGGAAGGCAACAGGCAGCATTATTAATATTTCGTCTTTTTTTAGCATAAGGCCCGCGCTTGGTAATACTTTAATTGCCTGCTCAAAAGCCGCATTAAATAGCCTCACTCAGTGTGCGGCGCTTGAGCTTGGACCGCATCAAATTCGAGTTAATGGGATTGCACCTGGCAGAACGGAAACCCCCTCGAATCAAGTCATGATGAAACAAGATCCATTAGCTTGGCAAGCTATAATTGATCGTATCCCTATAGGGCGTGCAGGCCTGCCTGATGACTATGCGGGGCTTGCCGTTTTACTCGCCTCTGACGCGTCGAGCTATATCACTGGCACCACGATAGTGTGTGACGGTGGTTTTACGATTGGCTGAACTGGTTTTTTCTGTGATTTTTTGCACCGTATTTATCGCATTAGAACAATACGATCGCTCGTAACGTTCCTGCCCAAGCAGGACTTAAGCCTATGCTTGCTCCGGGGTTAGGGATGTACGAAAGGGCTGGTTCAATGTAGATAGCATCTATGATTTGTGCTTGATAGTATACTTGGTACATTAGTTCGTTTGGGCGTTGAAAGCTTTTTTGATTGAGTGATGAGAACGCGACGCCCGCGCCAAATGAGTCATTAGCGCGATTATCAATAAGGCCGAATGCTGTTAGGCCTGCTCCAATATATTGTTTCATGGGCAATGCACTGGAATTGTTAATACCATATTGATAAAAAGCTGAAACACCGCTGCTGTCGTAACCTGGATTTCTATACCATAATCGTTGTGCTCCAAAGATGTATGCACCTGACGCATTTTGCTCTGAAAGCGGAGGCTGTAAAATCAGACCTTTTTGATGCCAAGCTCCAATACCAACATTTCCTGGCAACTGATTTTTTCCAATTAACCACGCGGCACCTGTTTCTGCAATGTGGTAATATGAGCCATTGAATGTTGGGCCCGTCAACCCAGTTTGTTTGCCACTGGCTAAATTGCCATCATAAATACCATACGATAAATACCAGTTTCTTACGGGCGTGAAATTTATGGTGACACCATAAGCTGAGTTATAGAAGCCAGGAACAACCCCCAGCATAGATGTATTGGTAAAAATTGGGGTGAACAGTAAACTTGTTACCGCTGGAATGGTTGGGGCTCCTTGATTAAGAGGGGCTGGTTTAATGACATTATTGAAGTCTAATGTGGTTACGGTTTTTCCCACACGAACGTATAATTTATTATCAAAAAAGGCTTGCCTATACCATAGCTCATAAAGCTCCGAACGATTTAAAGGCGGTGGGCCTGGGAGTGAGTTATAGCCTTGAATATTGCCCGCTTCTCCATTGGTATTTTGGGTATTAATCTGAAGAAATTGGGCGCCCATTAATCCGCCTTTCCATTTATTAAATTTTTCAGTATCAACGAGAAGGTCTAGAATCAACACGCTATTTAATGTATTTCGCTCGGCATCAGGGATGCCACCTGAAAATAACTGGTTGGTATCACCGATCCAGGCACCTTGAACAGCAATACCGTGGTCATTTTTAATGTCAAGTTTCTTTTCGACATAACGTTGGACTGCACCTGAACCTGTGCCTACATTTACTGCGGCCGGGTTTGAGCTAATGGCAGCGCTAGTATGTATTTCTTGCGTTTGGTGTTTTATAGGCTTGGTTAAGGGTTTGTTTGTTGCATTGGCAGGGGTATTTAAAAAGAACACCATCGCAGCCAATAAACTAAATATCAACAGACTGTTTATATTTTTTTCTTTAGATTTTATTATTGATATCATAAAATTTTATTCATAGTGTTGATGCTAAAAGTTTTTCGCACAGCAAATAGTATATATTGCTGAGGGTTTCTAAATCCGCTAATGCTACACACTCATTGACTTGATGAATTGTTGCGTTCACAGGCCCCAGTTCAATGACTTCTACGCCATAAGGCGCTATAAATCGACCATCTGATGTGCCACCACTGGTCGATAATTCAGGCGGTTGACCGGTTGTTGTGCTGATGGCGCTGATAGCGCTATCCAGCAGTTGTCCACTGTTAGTTAAAAATGGCTCGCCATTTAGACGCCAGTTTATTGATGGTTCTAGTTTGTGGCGAGCAAAGCAAGCATTTACTAAATTCTTAAGTGTTTTTGCAGTTTGTTCAGTTGAAAAACGAAAATTAAATTGTAAGGATAGTTCCCCTGGAATAATGTTGCTGGCCTGCCCCCCTGCGTTTATTTGGGTAATTTGTAACGATGTCGGGGGGAAATGCTGGTTGCCTTTATCCCAGGTGGTGGTGGTTAATTCTAAAAGCGCAGGGCATAGTTTATGAATTGGGTTGTCAGCTAGATGCGGATAGGCAACGTGGCCTTGTTTCCCATGAAGCATTATTGTTGCAGTAAGTGAACCACGACGCCCAATTTTAATGACATCAGCCACAGAGCTAGTACTAGATGGCTCACCAACAATGCAATAATTAGGCAAAATGCCCAAATCATGCAGTTGCTCCATCACGTACGGAGTACCTAAATTAAAATCATCACCTTCCTCACCGCTGGTGATAAGAAAACCAAGACTGCCTTTAAAGGTAGGGTATGTGCTAACAAAACGGGCAGCTGCTACCAACATAGAGGCAATACTGCCTTTCATATCAGCAGTTCCTCGCCCATATAAAAGACCATCTTGTTCATGCAAGACGAATGGATCTGTGTGCCATTTAGAGCGGTCACCTACGGGTACAACATCAGTATGGCCGGCGAAGACAAGTAAAGGCCCAGCACTGCCAAAACGGGCAAAAAAATTGGCAACAGGTGCGTTATCAAAACGATGGCAGTCAAAGCCTAGTTTTTGCAGCACCTTGACCAAGTAATCTTGGCAGCAAGCATCATGCGGCGTGATGGATTGAAAGCCTATGAGGGTTGTAAGTAACTCTTTTATAGATTGCATTAGTTGATGTCTCGTAACAGTTCATTGATGCTAACTTTAGCCCGTGTTTTTTCATCAACCTGTTTTACAATAACAGCACAATAAAGGCTATGGCTTAAGTCTTTACTGGGTAGATTGCCGGCTACAACCACAGAGCCCGCGGGGATCCGTCCATAGGATAGTTCACCTGTGATACGATTGTATATTTTGGTGCTTTGACCAAGAAATACACCCATTGATATTACAGAGCCCCGCTCAACAATGACACCTTCAACGACTTCTGAACGTGCACCAATAAAACAATCGTCTTCAATGATGGTAGGATTTGCTTGCAAAGGTTCTAATACGCCTCCAATACCAACACCACCAGAAAGATGTACGTTTTTGCCAATTTGGGCACAAGAGCCAACGGTTGCCCACGTGTCTACCATTACGCCCTCATCGACATAAGCACCGATATTAACGTAAGAGGGCATTAGTATTGTATTTTTACCGATATAAGCGCCGCGTCGAACCATCGCATGAGGTACTACTCGAACG
>CAXNER010000109.1:0-5139 GCA_964201315.1 Legionellaceae bacterium | reverse complement strand
TATTTTGAGGATCAGCAAATAGAAGAAAGCAGGTCTTGCCTTGTGCCTCTATTCAAAATAAACATACGCTAAGGGCTGTTGACAATTTCTCTATAATCCTTACGCACCACGGACAATCCCCGGTGCGTAAGGATCATAGAGGGTCTTTAAAAACGAATTGACAACACGACTTAGTAATAGCTTAAAAAAATAAAAGACAAGATTTTACTCCTGTCATTCTGATTTAACAATGTCCATGGTAATTATCAGCACGTCTGTCCCATTAAAAGAGCGCGTCATTGGGTCGCCAATTAAAAACTCTCTGTCAACAGGTAAAACTACACCAATTGGTTTTTTTAACCAATTTTTATTATTTTAAAAGTCACTGAGAGTATCTAATGAGCGACCCCAAGGTTCTGCGCTATGGGTTTGATAACCGCTATCATTTTCCGTATCGACAAGCTTTGCAAGCTTACAAAAAAGACAAAATCCCTATCTTTGGTTCTGTCGCAAAAAAGTCAAGAACTGGTTAGACTAAGGGCATTTTAAATGGCATTGGTTATTTCATGATCAGTTTCAAGCAGCGGCATTTCAAAATTTTATTGTCCGAAAAAGTAGTGGCATTATACTTGGCAAAAAGCGTTGGTTCGGGCAGGAATCAGCAATTTTCGTTGGCATGACTTACGACACACTTGGGCAAGTTGGCATGTGCAGAATGCTACACCGTTACATGAGCTACAACAATTAGGTGGGTGGTCAACCTATGAAATGGTGCTGCGTTACGCACACCTTTCAAGTGGGCATTTAAGAACGGCGGCAGAGCGTATCCATAATGTGTGTTTACCAGAGTAGGTGGTTTTCATGACACAGGTTTATGACACGTTTTTGCCACACTAGATTGGTTTTTATGACACGATTCTGAGCCAGCTATTGCTAACCACTTGATTTTAAAGGGTTAAAATGGTGCGCTCGGAGGGACTCGAACCCCCGACACCTTGGTTCGAAGCCTTATGCTCTAGTTTAAAATACGTTATTTATCAATGCCTTGCGAAGCGTCAAATCGCATGAAAACGGCCTAGAACGGCGGAGCACGGTCACAGTTGAGACACGTTTTGGTCACAAGGTTTTACTGGTCATAGGAGCAATATTTTTATCAAAAAAATAAAAATATGACTCGGGAGTTAGCGTTGCGTCAAATGCTTTTTCAATAATGTAGTATTGACTATGAGCAGCGCCAACCCCGGAGTCCGACAAACTATCTTCGACGCATAAATATGGATGGCCATCCAAGTCTATTTTTGTCCATGTCGATCGGTTCGTAAGTCGATTGCCTGGTTTTATTTCTGGATTAATAGACATATTAACAGCTTCTTTTAATTTAATTTTCTTATTATTAATTATGAAATAAAATGTACCCTGACAAGTCACCAAACCATATTTATGATCATTATATTTTAAATCAAATTCATCTTCGCAATTGGGCTTGTTCTCTTCTGCCATTCCTTCATCCTCAAGAGAAACTATATTAATTGAGCTATTGTATGGCTTATTGTCAACACATGTTCTAAGTACCTCAAAAGGTGGTTGGGCGGATACGATTGAACATGCACAACCAATTAAAAATAAGATTACTTTTTTCATATACATTGTCTAGCACCTTTTGCTTTTAAAAAATCCGAATTTAATTTCCAAAATACTGTTTGTCCTTGGGCGGATGTTGAATCAAAAGTGTAATGATAAATTTTCCCTCTTGATTTTCGAGCAACCGGAGGAGATTCATCGATTAAAAAAACATTATGTTTTGGATCTGTAAATTGAAATCCCTTGCGATATGTAGGATGGTGAGTACCGCTTACTTTTAAATCATATCCATCCCAAAAACAACCACCTTCTGCATAATCTTTACCATATGCTAGAGCGTTTCTTGCCGCATCATATGCGATTTTAAATTCATTTTCATTATCAGCACACATTAGTTTTTTAAATCTCTTATTACCATCATGCACCACATTAGAGTAATTTTGGAAGTTTTGAATCAAATCATTCACACTCTGAAATCGAGCGGCATCCCTTCTGCGAATAGTAGCAGAAGTAACTCCTGCCATTTCTTCATAAACATCATTAACAGATGATTCACCATAAGCAATAGCAGCTAACAGTTTCAACTCAGAAATATTTTCAATATCCTTCCAACAAGCATCATCTCGACGAAAACAAGTTTTTTTATCCTCAGATAATGTCCAAGAGGAATTAGGACATGACACAACGGGCTCATTACACCAACCAAAATTCATCGGTATTTTAAAGGAGCCATCTGCACAAACATCACCTGACTGAATATATATTGGATTGCCAGAATGGTTAACACACCACCATCCACCTTGGACATCCGTAGGTGGCAAGTCAATTGCTCTGCAAACGCCTTGCCATGTTTTCTCCATTATTTCCGGATGTCCAGATAAAGTCCATGCTGCATCTATCTTACAGTTTCTTACTTGCGATGAAGGGATCGTCTCCGCAATTACATTCAAGCTATACAAGATTAAACCGATAACAGCGAACGTCCCACGCAATTTTACATCATGCTTCATTAATATGCCTTCTTAACAAGCTGCTTTATAAATAATTAATTCTGCGTTAAACACCTAAAGTTTCTGGTAAATTACCACCAATCTGAACGTTTCTACGCCTTAAATACAATGTCGTTTTAGAAATATCCAACTGCTCGGCGATTTTTTTAACAGGAATAGTCCCCTCTTTTTTGTCACGATATATATCGTAATTCGTGACAAAAAAGAGAGAACTATTGACTGCTATTGCGAATATCAAAAAATATATTTTGACTACTCCTGAGGGAGAACCATTCTCATCTAGTGCTTTACGAAGCTTTGCTTCAACAGAGAATATTCGACAAATACTGAATCGCTTGGTTAAATCTGAAGATATGAGGAATATTTTAGATAATAATACAATCGCCGATCAATTAATGATGACTTTTTTGAAGTGACTTGATTTTTTTCACAGACATTTCAGTAATCTTAGTCACAATCGCCAGATCAAACCCCGCATCCAACATATGCTGAGCAATTTCCAGCTTAGTTTTTTCTTTCAATCTTTCGGCCATAGTCATAACATCTGTGTCCTCACCAGAGCCAATTAGATTACTAATGTGTCATTTTCTTGATTTTCTCTAGCTCAGATATGGAAAGATCTGTAACTTTAGCAATCAAGTTGATATCAGACTCTTCTTTAAAAAGTTTTTGTGCAACAACAAGTTTTGCTTGATGCGTGGCTTCTTGTCTCAATTTTTCGGCCATAGTCATAACATCATCCTCCGCTCTTGACGAGATTTCTTCACCAGCAATACGAGCAAACTCTTCAACTGGTGCGTCATATGTATAAACATTTTCTATATATGTATATAAGGATAGCACAAATTGATTCTGTTCTTCCATATAAAACATGCGTATATTTGGTGCAACCTTTCTTAAAATACTCCTAAGATCACTGTTTTTTCGATTAACCATAATGTATTCAATGGTTGCTGCCCATGGGTGAGTTTTAAGTTGTTCATCGGTGACATCTCCAGCCCAAACGTTAATCATCGGTCGTATGAGGCATTGATGAATAAGATCAGCATTATCCCCGGCTAAATCAGCGAGAGATAACGGTCCATCATAAGGTTTTGAGCCAGTATAAAAGTGTAGGTCGATAATGGGTGGCAGTTTCGTGTGATGTTCATTTTTTTGTGTCTCAAGCCAGGCCGCCCAAATATCGCTTTTATAGGAAAGTCGTCTAGTCGGCATTGTATGGTCAGGCTGTGATTGTTGCTCAACTAAAATATAGATTAACAAATCTTCCGCACCAGACTTAACCTTGAAAAGCGCATCTACTTGGGAACGACGCAGTTTTTCATCAACAAAAGTTTCTGGCAAAACCTCCAGTGTTTCATAATTGATTTTATTTTTGACATCATCAGGCAAATGCAGCATGAGAAACTCTTTTGCAACACTTGGAATTTGCATTGATTTTTTAAAGAGCTTGTCATGCGGAGTATTGATCTGCGAATTTTTTACTTTTTTGATGTTTTTACTCATGTATGCGCCAATCTTACGTTAAGATGAAACAATCAAGTGACGAACAAATTATCCCCCATCGACTCAAACAGCATAATATAGGTTTCATCTTGCTCAATCAATTGCATGGCATGACATGAGTAACCGCCCCAAGCACAACCAATTTCTGTCAACAGTGTTGACAGTTGTTCATGAGCTTTATCCTAAAAAAATTGCACAATGTTTACTCGCATAACTTTTATCGCCCAGTACTTGGTAAATAACCAAGAGCTCTACCCCAAAATTCATCAAAAATTGTACTTTTATAGGGCGATCACCGTAGTTATTTTACTAAAATCGGCCATCTTAAGACACGTTTTGGTCACAATTGCCATAAAAACCAAGTGCTCTAGCACGATGGATTTGAATTAACTTATTGATTTTAAAAGATAAATATGGTGCGCTCGGAGGGACTCGAACCCCCGACACCTTGGTTCGAAGCCAGGATGATCAATAATAAAACATAATAAAATCAGTGGGTTGCGATGTAACAAATCAATCAACTACTGCCCCACGCTGCCCTACACGACTGAGACCACATCTCATACTGTTACAAATCTTCTACACATTATTTTTAATCAAATACCCATGATTTACATGAATTTTTAATAAAAATATTTGCGTCCATATCTATGACTGTGTATAATTTAATCATGAAAACACTCAAACGTGATAACGTCCTATCTCATATGAAATCCGGTGTGGTTTACCGGAGAGTGGGTCTATTGCCATACTCAAATAACCTAGATCGGGATCTAAACACATTAGTTAATCAAAACAAGTTAAAAAGGCCCGCGCCAGGATTGTATTACAAACCTAAGTCTTCTCGTTTCGGGTTATTGCCTCCATCTGATGAAGCATTGGTGAAGGCTTTTTTGAAAAAATCATTCCTCATGTATTCATGGAACGATTACAACACCTTGGGATTAGGATTAACGCAGTTATATAATCAAGTTGTCGTTTATAATACTGAACGGCATGAAGAGGTGACGCTTGGAAATAGAAAGTTTGCGTTCAAGCGCCCTAATAATGGATTTCCCGCACA